>JBOHSB010000331.1:0-11561 GCA_050733015.1 Gemmatimonadales bacterium | reverse complement strand
ACTTCGGCCGGATCGGGACGCGGCGATACCACCCATCGCAGGACCGGCGCCGGGAACACGTTCACCACCGAAGGATACTCCCCGGCGCCGCTCACGCGGACCCCGCTCCGTCGGCCGGGTACAGAATCGCGCCGCACCCTTCGCAGCCGTCCAGGATGGCCCCACTCCGGATCTGGCTCCGCCGGTTGAGCGGAACCGACGTATGACACGCGCCGCAGGTCCCGCCGACCAGCGGGACCACCACGTCCCGCGCACGCGAGCGCCGCAACCGGTCGTAGCGAGTGCGGAGCGGCTTGTCGATCTGCTCGGCGCTGGCTTCACGCGCGAGCACCGCTGCATCCCGCTCAGCCTCGAGCAGGTGCCGGCGCTCGGCCAGGCGCGCCCGCTCGGGGGCCTGCTCGAGGTCGGCCACGGCGACCTTGTTCTCCTCCTCGCCCACCTTGCGCTCGAGCGTGGTGACCGCCTCGGCGGCGCGGACCCAGTCTGTCTCTTCCTTGGCGATGACCGAGCGGGCCAGGTCCAGCTCGGCCATCAAGGTGGAGGCATCCTTCGGATTCCGGACCGTTTCGAGCCGCTGCACCCGGCGGTCCTGAAGCAGCCGGTAGCTCTCGACCCGCGCCTCGATCTCGTCGCGCCGACGGGCGCCCTCCGCCGCGGCGCGGCGGGCGGCGTCGAGCCCATCGCGGGCCTTCTGGATGGCCTGATCGAGGGCCGCGGACTCGCCGTCGAGATCCCGCAAGCGCTTTGCGGCCTCGGCCACGGCCCCATCCTTGGATTGCAGATCGAGCAATTTGACCAGATCAGCGTGCATCAACGTCGCCTCTTCGCATGGAGCGTTTCAACATTTCCTCGGGGAATCGGGCGGCAATCTCCTGGTTGATCCGGGCGCGCTCCCCCATCAGGGCGTCGAAGGCCTCGGCGGTCATCGCGAGGTCCGGTTCCTGCAGCCGGCGGTTCAGGTCGGCCAACTGGCGGCGGAGCGGCCGCACTTCGAGCGCGCTGCAGGCGCCCACATACATCTGGTCGAGGTCCGGCGCGCCGTACTTGGCCTCGAAGCCGTCCAGCCAGCCCCATGCCTTTCGCGCCGACGGCGACAGCTCTTCCAAGAATATTTGGGAGCCCGCGTTTTCGGGACTGCGCAACAGTGCTTCGTAGACCTCGCGAAACGCGGGCAGCTCGAACCGCTCGGGCGGGACCTCCGACGCGGCGCGCGCGATCCAGCCGCGATCCTTCATGAGCACCCGGAGGAGGTCCCGCTCGCCCGCGTCGACGACGCGGCGCCGGGCGACCTCGCGGCGCACGCTCGTGCCGTCTCCCGGCCGCTCGCTCTGTCCCCAGCGCCGCGGCTCGGACGGCGCGTCGCCCGGGCCGCCGGAAAATCCGGCGTCGGGGCGCGCCGTCACCTGCTGGAGCAGGACGTCGCGGCTCACGCCGGTCCGCTCCGACACCTCTTTGAGGTAGAGATCGCGCATGATGGGATCGGCGGCCGCGCGGATGGTCGGCAGCAGCCGGTCGAGCGCGTCACGCTGGTGATTCACGCCCTCGAACCAGCCCTTCTGCTCCAGCAGCTGCAGCTTCCGCTCGAGCAGGTCCATCGCGTCCCGCAGGAGGGACTCGAGGGCGGCGGCGCCACCGTGGCGCACGAGCGTGTCCGGGTCCTCGCCGGCGGGCATGGTGGCGACCCGCACCCTGACGCCGTGGCGGAGCAGCTCGTCCCCGGCGCGGAACGTGGCTCGGAGCCCGGCCTGATCGCTGTCGTAGAGGAGGACGGCGGCGGGCGCAAAGCGGCGGAGCAGCGTGCCCTGGTCAGGGGTGAGCGCCGTGCCCAGCGGGGCCACGACGTGCTCGATACCCGCGAGGACCAGCCGGAGCACGTCGAAATACCCCTCGACCAGGATGACCGACTCTTCCTTCCGGATGGCGCCCTTGGCCTGATGCAGGTTGTAGAGCTGCCGTCCTTTGTGGAAGATGGCGTTCTCCGGCGAGTTGAGATACTTGGGCTCGCCGGGCCCGAGCAGCCGTCCCCCGAATCCCACCACGCGCCCGCGCAGGTCATGGATGGGAAACAGCAGGCGGGTGCGGAACCGGGGGATCACCGTGCCATCATCGCGCCGGGCCGCGAGGCCCGCCTCCAGCAGCACCGGGTCCTCGAGACCGAGCGTGCGCATGGCCTCGAGAAACGCCCGGCCGGCCGGGGCGAAGCCGAGCCCGTAGAGGGCGCCCGTCTCGAGCGGGACATCGCGCCCTTCGAGATACTCCCGCGCGCCCTTGGCCTCGTCCGACTCGAGCAGCCGGCGGGTGAACCAGTCCTGCGCCACCGCGACAGCCGAGTACAGCGGCTCGAGCGGGTCGGGACCCGCACGGGCCGCGCGCTCGGGGATGGTGATGCCGACTCGCCTGGCGACCTCACGGACCGCGGTCGGATAGTCCATGCCCACCCGCTTCATGAACCACGAAAAGACATCGCCGCTCTCGTGGCAGACGAAGCAGTAATACCGGCCCTTCTTGGGAATGACGGCGAAGTTCCGGTTGGTGCCGCCATGAAACGGGCAGGGGCCGCGATAGTCCGACCCGGTGCGCTTGAGCGCGACGGCCTCACCGATGATCCCCACCAGGTCGGCGCTGTCGCGCACCTGATCGACGATCTCGTCGGGGATCATGCTCACGCGGAGAACTCCACGATGGTGACACCGGTCCCCCCCTGGTTGCGGGGCGCGAAGCCGTAACGCGCGACCCGGCGGTCGCTCGACACCACGCGCCGCACCCGCTCGCGCACGACCCCGGTCCCCATGCCGTGAATGATGCGCAGATACGGTTGCTCCGCCAGCACCGCCGCGTCGACCGCCGCCACCGTTGCCTGCTCGGCCTCGTCGCCGGTCATGCCTCGCAGGTCGATCTCGAGGGAGTGCGCCGCAGGGGCGGCCGGCGCGGCGAGCGATGCCGCGCGCTCGGCTTGCGCGGGCCGCCCACCGGCGGTGCGGGTCGCCTGGTCGGGGTCCACCACCATCTTCATCGCGCCCATCACTACTACCAGCTTGCCATCAGCCCGCCGCTCGAGGACCTGCCCCGCCCCCCCGCTCGACAGCCGGACCCGGTCCCCCACGGCGACCTCGCCTTCCGGCTCCGCGCCCGTGGCAGCGTCCGACTGCTCCACCCGCTCCAGCTCCTCCCCCTGCTCGCGGATGCCTTCCTCCACCATCCGGCGCGCGTCCTTGGCGGCCGCCTCCGACCGCGCGGCGCCCAGCGCCTGCTCCACCAGCTGCCGCGCCTCGAGCAGGTAGGTCCGCGCCTGCTGCCGCCCGGCGCGCTCCGCGTCCTTCTCGCGGCGCCGGAGCTCGGCCTCGCGCGCCGCCTGTGCCTCCTCCTGGGCCGCGAGGCGCGCCGAGATGGCGTCCTGCTCGATGGCCCGTTCCGCGACTTCGGCCTGGGTCTTGGCCAGCTCGCGCTGGCGCTCCTCGACCGCCGCGAGCAGCAGGTCGAGGCTCCGCTCGGCGTCGGGGACCCGCGCCTCCGCGTCGGCCAGGATGTCGGACGGGACGCCCAGCCGGCGGGCGATGGCAAGACCGTACGATCGGCCCGGTACGCCCTTGAGGAAACGGTAGGTAGGCGTGAGCGTGGCCGAGTCGAACTGGAGCGACGCGTTCACCACGCCAGGCATGTGGCTCGCCACGTCCTTGAGGGATCCCAGGTGCGTGGTCGCGAGCGTGAGCGCGCGCCGCCCCGTGAGCGACACCAGCGTTGCCGCCGCCAGCGCCGCGCCTTCGGCCGGATCGGTGCCGCTCCCGACCTCGTCGAGCAGCACCAGGGTGGCGTCGTCGGCCTCGTCCAGGATCCGCCGCAGCATCCGCACGTGCGCGCTGAAGGTCGACAGGCTCGCGGCGATGCTCTGCCGGTCGCCGATGTCGGCATAGAAGCGGCGGAACACCGGCAAGCGGCTGCCCGCGCCGACCGGTGGGATGATCCCACTTTGCGCCAGCGCGGCGGCGAGCCCCACGGCCTTGAGGAGCACGGTCTTGCCGCCGGTGTTCGGCCCGCTGATGAGGAGGGTATGCTCCCCAGGCGGGAGCTCGAGGTCGAACGGCACCACCGCCGCCGTGCCGGCCAGCAGCAGCGGATGCCGTCCGTTCACGATGACGAGCTCGGCCGGGGCCTCGGCGATGGCCGGGACCTCGCCCTCGACCGCGACGGCGTAGCGCGCGCGGGCCACGAGATCGTCCACGGCGACGCACATCTCGACCGCGTCCCGCAGGACGGGCAGCTCGGGGCGCAGCAGGTCGGTGAGCTCGCGCAGCACGCGGAGCGTCTCGCGTTCCTCCTCGACCTCGGCTTCGCGCAGCCCGTTGCCCAGCTCGATCGCCTCGGCCGGCTCGATGAACAGGGTGCCCGCGCTGCCGCTCTCGTCGTGGATGATGCCACTCGGCCGGTGCCGGGAGTCGCGGCGCACCGGGATGACGTAGCGTCCGCCCCGGACTGTGACGCTCGCGTCGGCCGGCGCCGCGCTCGAGTCGAGCCCGCGCAGCAGGCTCTCGAGCTTCCGCAGCAGCCGTTGGCGGGCGGCGTGCACCTCGCGTCGGGCCGCCGCGAGTCGCGGGCTCGCGGTGTCCAGCACTGCGCCGTCCGCGTCCACGCTCTGCTCCAGCCGCCGCTCGAGCTTCGCCTCGGGCAGCGGGCTCGCGAGGGCGGCGGCGAGCGGAGCGGTGTCGGCCACGCGACGAAGGTCGCCGTGCACCAGGCGCGCGGCGACCAGCACGCGCTGGAGCCGCGCCAGCTCGGCGGCCTCGAGGACGCTGCCCGGAATTCGCAGCCGCGCGAGGGCCTGCCCCACGTCGGGAATCGGCTCGGCCTGGAGGGTGTCGCCGCGGCGGAACAGGGCGGCCACCTCACCGGCGCGCGCGAGCTCGCCGGCGATCCAGCCCGACTCGTCGGTGGGCCAGCGGGCGCGCACCCGCGCCGCGCCCATCGGGCCCACGGCCAGCCCAGCCACCAGCTCCACGACCTCGGTGAACTCGATGGTCTCGAGCGCCTCCCCGCACTGCTCCTGGGGCAAAGGCGACGGGGTGCCGCCCTGCGTGTGGGCCGGCACCCCGTCGAGAGGTACGACTGACGACTCCGACATCAGCTCGCCTGCAGCTCCTCGCGTACGATCCGATTGACGTCTTTCCCGTCGGCCCGCCCTTTGAACTGCGGCAGGACCTGTCCCATCACCTTGCCGATGTCCTTGGCGCCGCCGGCGATCGCCGCGCGGACGGCGGACCGGATCTCTTCCGGATCCACCGCTGGAGGCAGGAACTCCTCCAGCACGCCGATTTGGTACCGCTCGGCTTCGGCCAGATCGGGCCGGTTCGCGGTGGTGTACTGCTCGACCGATTCGCGCCGGGTCTTGATGCCTTTCCGCAGCACTTCGACGACATCGTCGCCGGTGAGGGGGCGCTTCAGCTCGATCTCGCGGTTTTTGAGGTTGGCCAGGATGGTGCTCAACACCAGCGTTCGTGGCTTGTCCTGGGCCTTGCGGGCGGCGGTGAGCGCCGCCCGCAAGGTCTCACCCAGGTCAGGCGCGGGGGACACGCGGGCCACGGCGATTCTTGCGGACCGCGGCGTTCATCTTCCGCTTCCGCTTCTCGCTCGGCTTCTCGAAGTGGCGATGCTTGCGGAGGTCCGACAGGATTCCCGCCTTCTCGCACTTCTTCTTGAACCGCTTGAGCGCCCGCTCGAAGCTCTCGTCATCATGGATGATGACTTCTGGCATTCTGGATCTCACCCCTCTCAGCGCCAATCGGCGTAAAGTAAACAGAGTGTGGAATTTAGCCGATCAGGCTGCCCTTATCAAGCGGCCCCATCAGCCGGGTGGCCAGGTGAATTTGCGACCGCCCAGCACATGGAAATGAAGGTGATCCACGCTCTGGCCAGCGTTGGGACCCGTATTGGTCACGATGCGGTAGCCCGTCGGGTCGAGGCCAAGCTCACTCGCCACTTCTGCGGAGAATGCCAGCAGCCGGCCGAGCATTGCCTCGCCCGCCGGACCTATGGCATTGCGCACCGCGGCAACATGCTTGGTCGGAATGACCAGCACGTGCACCGGCGCCTTGGGATCGATGTCGTGGAACGCCACCGCGTCGGCCGTGCGCTTGGCCACTTTGGCGGGGATCTCGCCCGCCACGATCCGGCAAAACAGACAGTCAGCCATGCGTCCCTCGAAGTCGGGCGGTGGTCACGGCGGCGGCCGCGGCGAGGGCGGCCGTCTCGAATCGAAGGGTGTGGGGGGCCAGGGCCAGCGGCCGGTACCCGGCCGAGAGGAGCAGGCCCCGCTCGGGCTCGGTGAGGCCGCCCTCGGGACCGATGACGACGGTCACCGGCGAGGCGTCGAGCGTGGGCGGCGGCGCGGCGCCGGAGGCGTCGGCCAGCCAGTGCACCCCGGGCTCGGTCCGCGCGATGAACTCGGCCAGCGGCTGGGGCTCGTCCACCTCCAGGGCCCACGCCGCGCCGCATTGCTTGATCGCCTCGAGCGCCACGCGGCGGAGCTTGGGGAGATGCGCCTCGCGTACCCGGGTCGCGACCCCGCTGGTGCGCTCGGTCTCGAGGGGCACCACCGAGGTGGCGCCCAGCTCGACGGCCTTCTCGACCAGCCACGCGAACCGGTCGCGGTCCCCCGCGCCGATCGCCAGGGTGAGCTCGGCGGGCCGCGCCTTCCGCTCGACGGCCTCGACATCGACCACCCACTCGTGGCCGTCCACGACCAGACGGCCGGTGCCGACCAGCCCCGCGCCGTCCCTGAGCGCCACCCGCTCGCCCGCCGCCGCGCGGCGGACCCGAAGGTGACGGCCTTCCGCCTCGTCGACCGCTTCGCGGCGTCCCGCGGCGGCGCCGGGCGGCACCAGCAGCGTGATCACGCGCGCGCCGCCGCGACCGCCCACCAGTCGCCGTCCTCGGATTCGTCGCACGCGGCCAAGCCCGCCGCCGCCAGCACCGGCCGAAAGATCCGCGCTTCGGCGCGCTCCATCCCGGAGAAGATGGCGAGCCCGCCCGGCCTGAGCGCCGAGACGATCGCCGGCAGCAGGGCCGTGTTGACCGAGCGGAGGATATTGGAGACGAGCAGGTCCGCAGGGCCCAGGAGCGGGGCCAGGTCGCCGGCGTCGCCGTCGAGGAACTCGACCGCGGCACCGACCCCGTTGCGGCGCGCGTTGCGCCAGGCCACGGGCATGGCCTCGGGATCGTTCTCGATCCCGGTGGCGCGCGCCGCGCCGAGCTTCGCGGCGGCGATCGCCAGGATCCCACTCCCGCTGCCAAGGTCGAGGACCCGGTCGCCGGCGCGGACATGCCGCTCGAGCAGCACCAGCGAGGCGCGGGTCGAGCCGTGCTCACCGCTGCCGAACGCGGTCTCGGGATCGAGCACGACCGTGGGCCCCTCGCTCGCCGGCTCGTCGAGCCACGACGGCACCACCACAAGGCGGCCGATGCGGCGCACGCCTAGCCCGTCGCGCCAGCGGGTGGTCCAGTCGACCGGATCCAGCGCGCGGCGCGAGGTCTCGACCGGCGCGCCGCTCTCAGCGGCCAGGGCGGCCACCAGCGCGTCGGCTGCGCGCTCGTCCTCCGCGAAGGTGACCAGGGTCCCATCCTCGCGCTCCTCGACCGCCTGTCCGGTCCGCGCCACGAGCCAGGCGCCCAGCCAGTCACGGCGCGAGGGATCGGGCCGGACGTCGATGGCCCACCAGGTCATGCGCCGAGCGCTTCCTTGAGCTTGGACCAGAACCCGGGCGAGCGCTTGGGCGGCTCGCCCTCGTGCTTGGCGAGCTCGTTGAAGAGCCGCTCCTGCTCGCCGGTGAGACGCTCGGGCGTCCAGACGTGCAGCCGGACGATGAGGTCACCCTTCGAGCTCTGCCCCAGAACCGGGAGCCCGCGCCCCCGGAGGCGCACGATCGTCTCGGGCTGGGTACCGGGCGCCACCCGGATCTCCTCCTCGCCGTACGGCGTCGGCACCTTGACCTGGACGCCCAGGGCGACCTGGGAAAACGACAGCGGGAGGTCGAAGATCAGGTCGTCGCCCTGGCGCTCGAACCGATCGTCGTCCTTGATGTCGAGCATGACGATCAGGTCGCCCGCCGGCCCGTTGCGCGGACCCGCGGCACCGTGACCGCGCAAGGTGAGATAGTTGTTGGTCGAGACGCCGGCCGGAATCTCCACCGTCACGGTCTTCTCGGCGCGCACCCGCCCCTCGCCTCTGCAGACTTCGCAGGCCTGCTGGATCACCACGCCTTCGCCGGCGCAGGTGGGACACGGGGACACCGAGACGAACTGCCCGAACATGCTGCGCGCCGCCCGGCGGACCTCGCCGCTCCCGCCGCAGGTGCCGCAGGGCACGGGCTTGGTGCCCGGCTTGGCGCCCGTGCCCTGGCAGGTGGCGCAGCGATCGGGAGCCTTGAACCGGACCGTCTTCTTGAGGCCCGCGGCCACATCGGCCAGCGAGAGCTTCACCGTGACGCGCACGTCCTGGCCGCGCCGGGTGTCGGCCCGGGTGCGCCCGCCGCCGAACAGCGAGTCGAATCCCCCCAGCCCGCCGAAGTCGCGCATGAAGATGTTGAGCGCCTCGGACAGGTCCACGTGGTGGAACCCGAACCCACCGGCCCCGGCGCCGACCCCCGCCTTGCCGTAGCGATCGTACGCCGCGCGCTTCTGGGGATCGCGGAGGACCTCGTAGGCCTCGGTGATCTCCTTGAACCTGGCCTCCGCTTCCGGCGCGGGATTCCGGTCAGGATGGAATTCCATCGCCAGCTTGCGATAGGCCTTCTTGATCTCGGCCTCGGGCGCATCGCGCGCGACACCGAGCAGGGCGTAGAACTCGCTCACTCCAGCAGATCCTCCACCATGCGGCTGGTGTGCTCCACCAGCCCGATGATCTTGTCGTAGGGCATGCGGGTGGGCCCCATGACGCCGATCACGCCCTTGAGCGCTCCGGCCTCGTAGGAAGCGGTCACCAGCGTGAAATCGGACAGGCGGGCATCGGGGTTCTCGGCGCCGATGGTGATCGAGAGGCCGGTCTGCCGGCGCATCGCCAGCGCCTGCTTGAGCAGGTCGCGGCCCTCGGTCAGGCGGAGCAGCTCGCGCATCCTCGCGTTGGAGGAGAACTCCGGCTGCTCAGCCAGCATCTGGGCGCTGCCGAGCACCACGGCGTTCCGCTCGTCCGACAGATCGAAGATGTCGTCGCCCTCCGCGATGAAGATGTTGAGCAGCTCGCGCCCGCCGTCCACGCCGCCGGCGTCCCGGAGCCGCTCAGAGAGCGTGGCGCGGATCTCCTGGAGCGTGTGGCCGGCCAGCCGCTCGTTGAGCACCCGCGCCACCTCATGGACCGTCTCCGCCCGCACCCGGCCCGGCACCTCGACGAAGATGGTGCGGACCACGCTGCTCCGAAGGTTGAAGACCAGCAGCAGGCGCTCGGCGCTGACCGGAACCAGCTCCAGGCGCTCGAGCACCATCTCGTCGAGTGCCGGGGCCACGGCCACGCCCAGCTCCTGGGTCAGGACGCCGAGCACCTGGGCCGCGCGGCGAAGGATCTCCTCCACCGCGTTGCGCGATCCCAGCAGCTCGGCCTGCAGCGTATGCCGCGCCTCCCGGGTGGGCGGGGCGAGCCGCATGATCTCGTTCACGTAGACCCGGTACGCGCGGTCGGTCGGAATCCGCCCGGCAGACGTGTGCGGGTGAAAGAGATAGCCCTTGTCCTCCAGCTCGCTCATCGTGTGCCGGATGGTGGCCGGCGACACCCCGAGCCCGAACCGGCGGGCAATCGTCTGGCTCCCGGCGGGCTCGGCAGTCTCGATGTAGGTCTGCACGACCGCTTCGAGGACCTTGAGCTCCCGCTCGCTCAACTGGTCTGGGCTGGGCATGGCTGCAGAAATCTATTCGGGTTGACCGCTCTCCGCCCCGCGCCTACCGTGCGCCAGGCCCCGGGAACGGCCCGGGACGCGCCTCGATATCCGCATCGCCTGGAGGGAGTTCATGGCCAGCCCGACCACCCAGCGCTCCGTCACCATGGAGCAGTGCATCGAGAACTGTACTAACTGCCACCGGATCTGCCTCGAGACCGCCGCCCGCCATTTTCGGGGAGAGCGCTCACCCCGCCTCGACGAGTCTCTGGTGCGGCTGCTGCTCGACTGTGCGGAAATCTGCCGCACCAGCGCCGATTTCATGATCCGCGGGTCGGACCTCCATCCCCACATCTGCCGCGCCTGCGCCGCCGTGTGCGCCCGCTGTGCCGATGAGTGCGATGCGATGGGCGACGATCCCTACATGGCCGCCTGCTCGGAGATCTGCCGCCGCACTGCCCTGAGCTGCGCCGAGATGGCGGGCCGGGCCGCATAGACCGGCTAGTCCACGGCTGCCGCGGACGCCACGAGCGCGTCCAGCCGGAGCCACCCCTCGGCGCTGAGACGGACCCGGCCGTCGTCGTCCTGCCGGGCCCACCCGGCCCCAGTCCAGGCCGCGATCGTGTCGGGCGGAAGTCGGGCCGCGGGGTAGCCGCGGCTGGTGCGAAGGCCGAGGTATGCCTCCTCGAGCGCGACGGCCTCGTCGGTCAGGCACTCCGAGCCTTCCACAACGGCGGCGCCGCTCGTCGTCAGCCGGTCATAGGCGGACCAGTCACGCACGTTCCACCGGCGCTCGCGATCGAGCCCGCTGTGGGCCGAGGGCCCGAGCCCGATGAACGGCGACCGCTGCCAGTAGGCGCTGTTGTGGCGGGCGCGGCGGCCCGGACGGGCCGCGTTGGACACCTCGTAGTGCTCGAATCCGTGCTCCACCAGTGCACGGCCCGCGGCGAGGAACTCGGCGGCGTAGCGCTCGTCGTCCACCGGCGGGACCTCTCCCCGCGCGGTCCAGCGGCCGAGCGGCGTGTGGTCCTCGACGGTGAGGCCGTAGAGCGAGAGATGGTCGGGTGACAGCGCAAACGCCGCCGCCAGGTCGCGATCCCAATCGCGGCCGAGGGCGGCCGGCAGGCCGAAGATCAGATCCAGCGAGACGTCGCTGATTCCCGCCGCACGGACCGCCTCGACTGCGGGCCCGACCTGGTCGACCGAGTGGGTGCGGTGCATCCAGCGGAGCACCGACGGATCGAACGACTGAACGCCGAGCGAGACCCGGTTCACCCCGGCCGCCCGCCATGCGCTGGCCGCGCTGGGCGTGACATCATCGGGATTAGCCTCGAGCGTCACCTCGGCGTCGCCGGCGATGACGCGCGCGCGGGCCAGGCCGGCCATGAGATCGCCGATGGCGGCTGGCTCGAGGCGGGACGGTGTGCCCCCACCGAAATACACCGTGTCCACGCGCGGCGAGCCGGTCCAGGCCGCATGCGACTGCCACCCGGCCCACTCCTGGAGCACGGCGTCCACGAACCGGCGTGACGGAACCTCGCGGCGGACCGCGATGGCGAAATCGCAGTAGCTGCAGCGGCGCGCACAGAACGGGACGTGGATGTAGACGTGCATTGTCGAAATATGCACCCGGCGGTTGCGGTCGGGGTGCACGGCTCCGCACGAGGGGGGCGGGCCGGACCGCCACAAAAGAACGCAGTGTCGGTC
>JBOHSB010000330.1:0-21431 GCA_050733015.1 Gemmatimonadales bacterium | reverse complement strand
GGTCCTTCCGTCCTTCCGTCGTTCCGTCCTTCCGCCCTGTATATTCCCCCCATGCCCCGTCCCAAAAGCATTCTCTGGGTGGACGACGAGGTCGAAAGCCTTACGTCCCACGTCCTGTTCCTGGAGGAGCAGGGTTTTGCCGTCGAGACCACGCCCCACGGCGATGACGCGCTGGTCCTGCTCCAGCGCCAGCCGTACGGGGTCGTGCTGCTGGACGAGCACATGCCGGGCCGCCGTGGGCTGGAGCTGTTTCGCGCCATCCGGGCCATCGACCACGGCATGCCGGTCGTTATGGTGACCAAGAGCGAGGAGACCGAGACGCTCAAGGACGCGATCGGGGCCGAAATCTCGGACTACCTCATCAAGCCGGTCAACCCGCGCCAGATCCTGTCGGTGGTCACCCGCCTGCTCGACGGCGACCGGATCCGCCAGCAGCGACTGTCGCGCGACTTCGCCACCCGTTTCCGCGAGCTCGAGGCGCGCCGCGGGGGCCCGCTGGCCTGGCGCGAGTGGGTCGAGCTCGTGGCCGAGCTGGCGGAGTGGGAGGTGCGCCTGGGCCAGGCGGACGAGCCCGGCCTGCAGGACGCGCTGCGGACCCTGCAGGAGAGCCTGCGTCAGGACTTCGCCCGCTACCTGCAGCGCAACTACGCGCGCTGGCTGCACGACGGGGACAGCGACCGCCCGCCGCTGTCGGTGGACATCGGCGCCGAGTTCCTCCGGCCGGTGCTGGAGCTGCACGGGAAGGCGCTGCTGGTGGTGGTGGACTGCCTCCGGCTGGACCAGTGGGCCATGATCCGCCCGCTCATCAGCGCGCGGTTCGACATCGAGACGGCGCACTACTTCTCGATCCTGCCGACGGCCACGCCGTTCGCGCGCAACGCCATCTTCAGCGGCCTGTTCCCGGCCGAGATCAAGGCCCGCTATCCCCAATGGTGGACCGACAACGAGGAGTCGAGCCTCAACGCGCACGAGGCCGAGCTGCTGAGCGAGCAGCTCAAGGAGCTGACCGGGCGCAACGTACCGGTCCACTACGAGAAGGTGTTCACCGCCGCCGACGGCGACGGCCTACTCCGGCGGCTGCCCGCCCACCTGGCGCAGGACGGAGTCACCGCCCTGGTCTTCAACTTCATCGACCAGCTGACCCATGGCCGCACCGAGAACTCCACCCTGTACGAGGTGGCGCGCGACACGCCGGCGTTGCGCAACCTGACCCGCACCTGGTTCGAGCGCTCCCCGCTGTGGGACGCGCTGCGCGAGGCGGAGCGGCGGGGCGTGCCGGTGCTGCTCACCACGGACCACGGCTCGATCCACTGCCACACACCGGCCACCGTGTACGCCAAGCGGGACACGACCTCGAACCTGCGCTACAAGTTCGGCGACGACCTCAGGGCGCAGGATTCGGACGCGGCCCTGGTGGTGGACGACCTGCCGAGCTTCGGGCTGCCGTCGCGGGGGCCGGGGACCCGCCTGCTGCTCGCCACGGGTGACCGGTTCTTCGTCTACCCAACCAAGCTGCGCGAGTATCAGGCGCGCTACCGGGGCGCCTTTCTCCATGGCGGTGTCTCGCCCGAGGAGGTCATCCTGCCGATCGCCCTGCTCTCCCCGCGTCACGGGTAGCGGTGCGCACCGAGCTGCGGCTGCTCCGGCTGGTCCGCCCGTACCGCGGGCAGCTGGCGCTGGGGCTCCTCACCACCTTCCTCGCGTCGCTGCTCGACGGCTTCACGCTCGTCATCCTGATCCCGCTGCTCAAGCATCTGTTCGGCACCACCGGCGCGCTCCGGACCGGCTCGTCCCAGCTCGAGACCCTCGTGACCCGCCTCACCGACCCTCTCGTCGCCGGTCTCTCGGCGGGACAGGCGGCCGGGCGCCTGGTGGTGCTGCTCGCCCTCGGGCTGCTGGTCAAGAACGCGCTGAGCTATGCGGCGAGCCAGATCTCCGTCGGGGTGCAGGAGGGCCTGGTGCGCGACCTCCGCACCCGCATCTTCGAGCACCTGCTCACGCTCGACCTGGGCTACTTCCAGCGGACCCGGGCCGGCGCGCTCATCTCGGGGATCATCACCGAGGTGGACCAGGCCAAGACGGTCATCGGCGCGTCGCTGCTGTCGCTGTTCCAGAACTTCGTCGTGGTGGCGACCACGCTGGTGGTCCTGAGCCAGATCTCCCTTCGGCTGACCCTGCTCACCCTGGCCTGCGTGCCGGCGATGGTGTACCTGCTCCAGACTCTACTCAAGCGCCTGCGCCGGCACTCACGCGCCCGGGCCCGGGAACGGGGCGAGGTCACGGCCACCATCACCGAGCGGATCGGCGCCGTCCGGCTCATCCGGGCCTACGGGGAGGAGGCGCGGGAGAGCGATCGCTTCGCCTCGCAGGCGACCCGCTATCGGAAGCAGGTGATCCGGACCCAGCGCTTCTCCTCGCTCACCAGCCCGCTCACGGAGGTCTTCTCCGGCTTCCTGGTGATCCTCATCATCTGGGCCGGTACCAGCCCCGCCCTCATCGGGCTCGGCGCCCCGCTCGCGCCCGAGGCGATCATCGTCTTCCTGATCGCGGCTCTCAAGCTGACCTCACCGCTGAAGACCATCAGCTCGTATCCCGCCGTCATGGCCGTCACGCTTGCGAGCGCCGAGCGGGTGTTCGAGATCCTCGACGAGCCGAGCGTGGAGGAGGACCGCCCGGGGGAGGGGGAGGCGCGGTTCGAGCGGGAGATCGCGTTCGACCGGGTCTCGTTCCGCTACGGCCGGGGCGACCTGGTGCTGAGCGACGTGTCGCTCGCCCTCCCCAAGGGCAAGATGGTGGCCCTGGTGGGACCGAGCGGGGCGGGGAAGACGACGCTGGCCGACCTGCTGCCTCGGTTCCACGATCCGACCGAGGGCGCGATCACGATGGACGGCGTGCCGCTCACCCGCCTGACCCGCCGGTCGGTGCGGGCCCTGCTCGGCGTCGTGAGCCAGGATACCGTGCTGCTCAACGATACCGTTCGAGCCAACATCGCCTACGGGTCGCCCGGCGCAACGCCCGCGCAGGTGGAGGCGGCCGCCCGCGCGGCCAACGCCGATCTCTTCATCGCGCAGCTCCCGCAGGGCTACGACACGCTGCTCGGCGAGCGCGGGACCCGGCTCTCCGGCGGCCAGCGACAGCGGATCGCGATCGCCCGGGCGCTCCTGCGTGACCCGCCCATTCTGATCCTCGACGAGGCCACCAGCGCCCTGGACACCGAGTCGGAGCGGGTGGTGCAGCAGGCGATCGACCGCCTCATGGCCCAACGGACCGTGCTGGTGATCGCGCATCGGCTTGCCACCGTGCGGGACGCGGACGAGATCGTGGTACTCGACGAGGGACGGGTGGTGCAGCGGGGCACGCACGAGCAGCTGTTCCGCTCGGGCGGGCTGTATCGCCGGTTGTACGACCTCCAGTTCCGCGATCAGGAGCCCGTGCTCACCGCCGAGGCGTGACGACGGGTTGTAATCGAGCATGCTTCCGCTAGTTTCGTTTTCGTGTCCAGCCCACCGACCGACACTCGCGTCCTTCTCGTCGGCGCGTTCGACGAAGCGCTCCACGCCCATGCCGGGCTCCGGCGCCGCGCGCTCGAGCGGCTGGGCTGCCGAGTCGCCACCGTCAACCTGATCGGCACCGGCGGCTGGCTCAGCCGCCTCCGCCGGGTCGGGCTGCACGACCGGCTCGCCCGCGCCATCGCCGGCACGTCGCCGGCGCTGGTGCTCGTGCTCGAGGGCAATCAGGTGGACGCCGCGATGGTCGCCTCGCTGCGGCAGAGCGGCGGCCCCGCCTGGGTCAACTGGTTCTGCGACGCCCGCCGCTCGGCCGAGGACGTGCTGCCCCTCGCGGCCGCGTACGACGTGGTGTTCGTGGCCGATCGGGCGACGGCCGACGCGCTCGACGTGCCGGGCCACCCGCCGGTTCACTACCTCCCCGCCGCCTGCGACCCGTCGATTCACCGCCCGATGCGCGCCCGCGACCGCTTCCGCGCCAACGTCGTCTTCGCGGGCACCGCCACCCCGCACCGCGAGCGACAGCTCTTCGAGCTGGTGGAGTTCGGCGTCGCGGTGTGGGGGCCGGGATGGCGGCGCACGCGGCTGCGTGACTATTGCCGGGGCGAGCTGCTCAGCCACGAGGACTACATCCGGGCATACGCGGGGGCGTCGGTGGCGGTCAACCTGGCCTGCACTGACGAGGGCGCCGAGGTGCGGGACCCCGGCGCCAGTCGCCGGCTGTTCGAGCTGGCGGCGATCGGCGCCCCGCAGGTCGTCGAGGAGCACGCCGACATCCACGAGCATTTCCGCGAGGGCTCCGAGATCCTGGTGGCACGCTCGCCCCGGGACCTCCGCAGCCTCACCGCCGAAGCCCTGCACGACCGCGCCTGGGCCGAGCAGGTGGCGGCGGGGGCGCGGCAGCGGGCGCTGACCGAGCACACCTACATGCATCGGCTCGCGGCGCTGCTCAGAGCGGTCGGAGGGACCGTCCCGGCCCTGGTGTGATGGGGGCGGTCAGGTCCGCGGCGCGACCCGTCCCTCCGGAAGGCTCCCGGTCGACAGGAGCGCCTGATACATCCGCAGGTACTCCGCCGCCATCATGAGATGGGTAAAGCAGCGCTCCACCCGATCGCGGCACGCCGCGGGGTCGCATCGCGCGCACCACGGCCGGAGGGCGACCAGCTCGTCCAGCGAATCGCCGAGGGCCCCGACGCCCGGTGAGACGATCTCCGGCAGGGCGCCCCGGCGCGTCCCGAGCACGGGCGTGCCGCTGGCCATGGCCTCGATCAAGGTGAGCCCGAACGGCTCGTCCCACTGGGCAGGCATCCACAGGCACGCGGCCTCCGCCAGCAGCTCCGCCTTCCGCTCGCCACCAACCTGCCCGACGTACCGGATTCCCTTCCTGAGCGTCAGGCGCCAGCCCCCCGCGATCACCAGCCGCCGCCCCGTGCGCACGGCGCCCTCGATCGCCCAATCCACCCCCTTGGCGCGGTGCAGGCGCCCCAGGAACAGGTCGTAGTCCGCCTTGGTCGCCCCGAAGCGGCAGCCGGACGGGTCGAGGCCATTGTAGACGAAGGATGCCCGGCCGTGGCGGCGGGCATGGTCGGCGCTGAGAAAAACGACCTGGGCCGGCAGCGCCTCGCCGGCTCGCGCGTTGCCGTGCCAGGTGAAGAGGTGCGGAACAGCGGGCGCCCGAGAGACGGGCGCATGCAGATGAATCAGGTCCGCGCCGGCCGGAACGAACGGGGTGAGATCGAAGCCCGGCGTGCGCATGGCACGCGGATCCAGCGGGACCACCCGCGCGTGCGCGGAGCTCGAGCCCTCCGGTGCCAGCAGCGACACGGTCTGCCCCAGCTCGGCCAGGCCCTGCGCCAGCCAGAGCACGACCCGCTGGCTTCCGCCGTACGTCCGCACCGGCAGGCGACCGCTGAAGTAGAGCGCGACGTGCACGGCGAAAGCGTAATCGTCCGCCGGTCCCGCCGCCACGACCGGCCTCTTGCCCGGTCCCGACGTGTCGTTACCATTGTCCGCTCATGGTCCAGGTCTCCGGATTCACCATCGTCCGCAATGCCGTCAATCTCGACTTCCCGCTGGTCGAGAGTATCCGGTCCATCCTGCCGATCTGCGATGAGGTCATCGTGAACGTCGGACGGTCCGACGACGACACCCTCGGCCTGGTGCGCGGCATCGGCGACCCCAAGATCCGCATTATCGAGAGCGAGTGGGACCCGTCGAAGAAGAACTTCGTGTTCGGCGTCGAGACGCTCCGGGCGATGCGCGCCTGCCGCTATCCGTGGGGCGTGTACATCCAGGCCGACGAGGTGCTGCACGAGGACGGCGCCCGCGCGTTGCGCGCGGCCATCGAGCGCGACGACGGCGATCCCCGGGTCGAGGGGTTGCTGGTGCGCTACCTGCACTTCTTCGGTGGGTTGGACACCATCGCGACCAATCGCCGCTGGTATCGCTACGAGGTGCGGGCCGTGCGTCTCGATCCCGCGCTCGACGTGCGCCCCTACCAGGGCGCGCAGGGGTTTCGAGTGGGGCCCGAGCTACGGAAGATCCGCGCCCGGTTGACCGAGGCGGCGATGTTCCACTACGGCTGGGCCAGGCCGATGCGGGCCATTCGGGCCAAGCGCGACGTCACCCGCAGCTTCTTCCCCCACAAGCAGCCCGACTCGGTCCCGCTCCTCCCCTGGATGCCAGGGCTCCGACACTTCGAGGGCCGGCACCCGGCAGTCGCGGCCGAATGGGTGCGGGCCCGGCAGCACGATCCCGAGCGGCGGATCGGGCCCCGGTTCTTCCACTGGAAGCACCTGCGGCACTACGTCTCCAACGTCATCGAACGCCTGACCGGCCGGCGAGTCTTCGAGTTCCGCAACTACAAGCGGGTCTGACCGGGTCGCTCACGGGACCGGATAGTCCCGCCCATCCAGGATCCGCCACACCCGGTCGGCGTAGGTGTGCTCGGCCAGCGTGTGCCGGCGGCCGGCCTCCGCGATGACGGCACGGGCCACCGGCGCGGCCAGGTACTGCCGCACCAGGGCGACGGCCTCCTCGGTCGAATCGTACCAGGCGCAGTGCTCACCGTCGCGCGCGAAGTGCTCCAGGCCCGCCGCGCGCGCTCCGAGGTAGAAGCCGCCGCAGCCCATCACCTTCCACATCCGGTTCGAGGCGCAGGCGCGCTCGTCGCGCTGGGCCTCGAAGGCGAACGCGCCGAGCGATACCGCCGCTCCGCCGACCGCCTGGGCGAATCGCCGTCCCCGCACCGGGCCGCCCGCCACGGGCAGCCGCCCGGCCATGCCGTTCCACCCCGGCCCGCGCACCTGCAGGTCGCAGGCCCGGGCGAGCCGCTCGAGCAGCTCGTGGCGGTACGAATACTGGCCGGAGCCGATGAACGACACGTCGCAGCGGTAGGAGGGTGGCACGCGCCGGGCCGGGCGATCGATCGCCGGGTCGGCCGCTTGCGGGAGGAAGCGCACGGTCGGGACCCCGCTCGCGCGATACAGGTCGATCTGGGACGGGCAGGTGACGTACATCGTGCCGGCGGCGCGGGCCAGCCGGAGCACGCGTTCGTGCGGCTCCCGCACCAGGTCGAAGAACCAGAGCGCCGCGCCGCGGCCGGCCGTCACCGCTCCCAGGGTTTCGTCGTCCAGCGCCGTGGCGTAGCGGGTGAGGATCACCTGGTCCGGCGCCCACCGCCGCACCAGCCGGCGCAGCGCCGCCCAACCCAGCGGACCGAGCCGGCGCCAGCGATCCGCATCGACCAATGCAGCGGCGTGCCCGAGTGAGCGCGCCGCCCGGACGATGCTCGACTCGGTTCGATGCGGGCCGTGGGCGCCGAACACGATCACGCGAAGCGTCATGGGTCGAGCCGGCGGTGGCGCGGCCGGTCAGCCTTCTCAAGGTTGAAGTGGCGGCATAACTTCCCCCGCCAAGTATTGCCGTCATCCGCGCCCCTCCGCAAACGGACTCCCCCCAGACGCCATGGCCGTGCCGATCACCGTGGTCATCCCGACGCTGGACGAAGCCGCGCACATCGGTCCGTGCCTGGCCCATCTCGCGTGGGCGGACGAGGTCGTCGTCGCCGATGGCGGCTCGCGCGACGATACGGTCGCCCTCGCCCGTGGCGCCGGCGCGGTTGTGCTCGAGCGGAGCGGGACCACCATCGCGGCGCAGCGCAACGCGGCGATCGGCATCGCCCGGAACGAGTGGGTGTTCGCGCTCGACGCGGACGAGCGCTTCACCGACGAGCTCCGTGACGAGGTCGCCCGGACGGTCCGGACTCCCGGGCACCTGGCGTATCAAGTCCGCCGGCGCAACCTGTATCTCGGCCGCGAGCTGACCCGCGGGCACTGGGGCCGCGATTGGGTCACCCGGCTGTTCCGGCGCGATCGCCGGTACGTCGAACGCCGGGTGCATGAGTATCTGGAGCGTGTCGACGACGTGGGTCGTCTCCAGGGCGTGCTGGTGCACGAGCCCTATCGCGACCTCGCGGAGCAGCTCGAGAAGATGAACCGCTACGCGCGCTGGGCGGCCGAAGATCTCTACGAGCGGGGGCAACACGCCGGCGCCTGGCGGTTGTGCAGCCGGCCGCTGACTCGCTTCCTGCGGGCCTATCTCCTCGAGGGCGCGGTCTGGGACGGCCGACGCGGACTGGTGAGCTCGGTGCTGGGCGCGTATTCCGCGTTTCTCAAGTACGCCCATCTCTGGGCCCTGGAGAGCGGCCGGCGTCCCCAGTCGGGCCCATGAGCGCGCCGCCGGCCCTGCGGGTGGCCCTGGTGATCTCGGCCCCCGGCTGGCGCGGGTCGGGGGCGAGCTTCGCCAAGGTGGCCCAGGGCCTCACGGCGCGGGGACACGACGTGCTGGTCCTGACCGGCGCCCCGCGGCTCACCGCCCGGTTCGTCGAGGAGGGCCTCAAGGTACGGCAGCTCCCGATGCGCGACACCGGGCCGAGGGAGGTCTGGTCGCTGCTACGTGAATTCCGGCGCCAGGGGACCGGCGTCGCGATGGCCGACGGGCCGCGGGATCTGCGGCTCTGCGCCTACGCGGCGCTCCCGCTCGGCATTCCTCTGGTCTATCGCTTCAACCTCAACCATCGCCGCGCACGCAACCACCTGATGGACCGGGTGTACTTCCGCCGGGTCCGCTCCCTCGTGTTCCAGTCCGAGTTCGCCCGCAAGCTGGCCTACCGGCAGTCCCCCTGGATGCGGCGCGCGCGCGCCCAGCAAATTCCCAACGGGTATGACACCGCGCGTTTCGCTCCCGATCCGGCCGCGGGGCAAGCCTTTCGCGCGTCGCTGGGTATCTCGCCCGAGGCCACCGTCGTGGTGACGCCGGGCAAGCTCGCCCGCAACAAGGGCCACGACGTCGCCTTCGAAGCCCTGCGCCTCCTCACGGGCTCGGGCCATGCGCCGGGCGCGTACGTCGTGCTGGGGGACGGTATCCGGGAACAGGAGCTCAAGAGCCTCGCGCAGGACCTGCAGGTTCGGACCTGGTTCACCGGCTTCCTGGCCCCCGAGGACGTGGCGGCGGCCCTCAATGCGGCGGATCTCGTGGTGCATCCGTCCAGCCACGAGATCTTCCCCAACGCGGTGGGGGAGGCCATGGCGTGCGGTCGGCCGGTGGTGGCGATGGACGCGGGCGGCACACCGGAGCTGGTCGGCACGGACGGAATCGCGGGGGTGCTGGTCCCACCGCGGGATCCTGCAGCGCTGGCCCAGGCCATCGGCGCCCTGCTGGCCGACGACCCGCGCCGCGCCGCCCTCGGCGCGGCGGCGCGCGAGCGAATCCTGCGGACGTTTCCCCTGAGTCGGATGGTCGACGGGTACGAGCAGGTCTTCTCCGCGCTGGTGAGCGCGCCACAGCGATGAGCCTGACGGTCATGCAGGTGCTTCACCCCGGGGGACGGGCGGCTCCGCCCGGGACCGCGCCGCGCTAGATTCTGGCGTGTCTTCCCACCACCTTCACGGTCCGATGCGCCTCGTGCTGCTGACTTCCGCCAACGGCTGGCGCGGCTCGGGGGCGAGCTTTGCCAAGCTCGCCCGCGGGCTGCGCGAGCGCGGCCACACCGCGCTGCTGGTGACGTCGGCGTCCAAGCTCACCCGCCGGCTGACCGACGAGGGGCTCGAGGTGACCCAACTCCCGGGCCGCGGCACGGGCCCGAGCGCCCTGTGGGCGCTGCGCCGCGCGCTGCGCTCGGTGCGCGCGGACGCGATCGTGGCCGATACCGCACGCGACGTGCGCCTGTCGTTCTACGCCACGCTGCTGCACCGGGCCCGCATCGTGTACCGGTACAACTTCACCACCCGGCGCGCGCGCGCGCGCCTGATGACCCGGTTGTACCTGAGCCGGGTCGCGGCCTGCGTGTACCAGTCAAAGTTCATCCGCGACGACGCGCTGAGCCAGGCACGCTGGATGGGGCGAATCCCCTCGTACCAGGTGCCCAACGGCTACGACCTGGCGCGCTACGCTCCGCGGCCCGAGGCCGCCCTCGCGTTCCGAGGGCGTTACGGCATTGACCCCGGCGCGCGCGTAGTCCTGAGCGCGGCCAAGCTCACCCGCAACAAGGGGCAGGAGGTGGCGATCAACGCCCTCCACCGGCTGCACCGGCAGGGCGCCAACCTGGTCTACGTGGTCTGCGGCGACGGCCACCGCGAAGGCGAGCTCAGCTCCATGGCCGCGGGCTACAAGCTGCCCACCGTGTTCACGGGGCTCCTCGGCACCCGCGACATGATCGCGGGGTACAACGCGGCCGACCTGGTGGTACACCCCTCGTTGCAGGAGATCTTCCCCAACGCGGTGGGTGAGGCGATGGCATGTGGGCGCCCGGTCATCGCCGCGGACGCGGGCGGCACGGCCGAGCTGGTGGGGCGGGACGGCTCGGCGGGCATCCTGGTGCCGCCGGCCGACGCCAACGCGCTCGCCGACGCGGTGCAGGCCCTGTTCGACGACCCCGCGCGGCTCCAGGCCCTCGGGACAGCGGCCCGGCGGAGAATCGAGGCCGAGTTCCCGGTGGACCGGATGGTCGCCGGCTACGAACACGCGCTCGCCGAGGTGATCCGCGGCAGTGGATGACATCCGCTGGTTCGCATCCAACCCCTACACCGAGCTGGTCGTGCCGGCGCTCCGGCGGCACGGACTCACGATCGCCACGGAGGGCGAGCGTCTGGCCCGCGTCGCGCTCGCCATGAGCGGGCTCGCGGCCGAGGACGCGTGGCGCTTCGCCCGGCGGCGGGGCGCGCGCCTGGTGGTGTACCTCTGGGACCTGCCGCCGGTCGGGACCGGATCGGGACGCCCCGATCCGGTCTGGTGGATCGGCGGAGCGTTGCTTCGGCTGCCACGTCCCTGGGGCGGGTACGGCCGGCGGCGCGGCTACTACAGCCGCCTGCGCTACGTCGCGGCGCGGGCCGACGGCGTGTGGGGCGCCAGCACGCTCACCTGCGAGACGATCGCCGGCCGATTCGGCGTCCGGGCGGAGCGGGTCCCGTACTGCTACGACTCGAACCGGTTCGTTCCGGTCCATCGTCAGCGCCGCGAGGGTCCCGCGACGTTGCTCACGGTGTCCCGCCTGCGCCCCCACAAGAACCAGGCGGCCGTGCTCGAGGCCGCGGCGCGGCTGGGAGACGGCGTCCTCGTGCGCCTGATCGGCCAGGGAGATGAGCAGCACGCGCTCGAGACCCTCGCCGCGAGGCTCGGGGTGCGCTGCACCGTCGAGACGACGGCCGACGACGCCACCGTCACCCGCGCCTATCAGGAGGCCGCGGTGGCGGTGTGCCCCAGCCGGTTCGAGGGCTTCGGACTCACGCCGGTCGAGGCGATCGCCTCGGGAGTGCCCGTCGTGGCATCCGACATCCCACCCCACCGCGAGTTCGTCGGAGCCGCGGCCCGCCTGGTGGCGCCGGACGATGTGCCGGGGCTCGCGGCCGGCATCGAGGCCGCTCTCGATTCGGCGCCCGCCGATCCTGCGCTGGTTGCCGCGCTCACGATCCCCTCCGCCGCCGAGCGATTCCTGGCGGCCCTTCGCCCGTTCCTTGGCTAGATTAGGGCATGCCCCACCATTTGTTGCTCGCGTACGACTTTCCGCCGATCGGCGGCGGCATCGCGCGGTGGATGGCCGAGCTGGCCAAGCGATACCCGGCCGGGTCGCTGGTGGTTTCCACCGGGCAGTCGGGAGATTCGTCGGACGTGGACGCGGGCTTCCCGAACCGGGTCGATCGTCTCGGCATCCCCTCGCGCCGCCTCCGCACGATTCAGGGCATCCTGCTGTGGTCGCGTCGGGTCGCGGTGCTGGCGCGCTCCACCGACGCGGAGTTCATCTGGTGCGGCAACATCAAGCCCGCTGCCTACCCGGCCAAGTGGACCATGGAGCGCACCGGCGTCCCGTTCGGGATCCTGCTCCACGGCGGCGACCTGCTCATCCTGCAGCATCAGATCCACCAGTCCGCGGTCAAGCGGACCACGGCCGCCGCGCTGCTCTCCTCGGCCGCCGTGCTGGTCGCGAACAGCGAGTGGACCCGTGATCGCTGTCTCACGGTCCTGAGCGAGCTGGAGCTCGATGTGCCGGGCGATCGCGTCCGCGTCGTGCCGCTGGGAGCCGACGCCGCGTTCTTCCGCCCCGGGATCGACACCCGCGAGGTGCGGGCCCGGTACGATCTCGAGGATGGCCGGTGGCTCCTCTCGGTGGCGCGCCTTACCCGCCACAAGGGGATCGACACCGCGCTGCAGGCGCTCGCGCGGCTCCGCCCCCGCTATCCCGACCTGCGGTACGCCGTGGTGGGCACCGGTGAGGAGCGCGAGGCGCTCGAGGCCGAGGCTCGCGCCCTCGGCGTCGCCGACCGGGTGCGGTTTCTCACCGACGTGCCCGACCGGGATCTCCCCGCGCTCTACAACTGCGCGGAGATCTATCTCGGCGTGTCCCGCCTCATGGAGCAGCGGGTCGAAGGGTTCGGGATTTCGCTGGCCGAGGCCTCGGCGTGCGGCATCCCGGTGATCGCGGGGCGGAGCGGGGGCATTCCGGCCGCGGTGCGCGACGGCGAGACCGGCCTCCTGGTGGATGCCGAGCGGGCCGACGCGGTGGGGGAGGCGATCGGCCGGGTGCTGGACGACGCCGCGCTCCGGGGGCGGCTCGGCACCGCGGGCCGGCGGGCGGTCGAGAGCCACTATAACTGGGATCGCGTCACCGCCGACCTCAGGCGCATCGGGCACGAGCTCGGCGCCGCCGCGAGGCAGGTGGCCGATTGATGCCCTCGGCCATCTCAGCCGCCGGTGAGGAGTACGATCGCCAGTACCGCGTCTGGGTCGAGCGCCAGGGACCGCGCGCGCTGGACCTCGACTGGCGCCTGACCCACCTCCTGTGGCGCCACCGGGCGCTGTTGCGCCGCTATTCGCCCGAGGGCAAGCGGGTGCTCGATTTCGGCTGCATGGATGGCATCTTCACGCTCAAGCTGCAGCAGCTCGGTGGGGAGGCGGTGGGCTACGACATCTCGCCCGCGGCGATCACCCAGGCCAAGCGTTTTCGGGGCCCGGCGGCCCGGCCGGTCTTCACCACCGTGCCGCCGGGCCCCGGCCAGTTCGACCGCATCTATTGCCAGGAAGTGATCGAGCACGTGGAGGACGACTCGGCGCTGGTGGGCGAGCTGGTGAGCTATTTGGCGACGGGTGGCTCGGTGGTGGGAACGACTCCGGTGGGGAGCGATTTCTGGGACGCCGACCACAAGCGGGCGTACGACGAGGGCCTGCTCCTGCGCGCCCTGGCGCCGTGGGGCCGGGTGCGCCTGCATCGCTACTACCGCAGTCCGCTCCGCAACTTCGTGCCTGTGCGCCAGACCGGGGCCGCGGTGTTCATCTTCGAGGTTACGCCGCCGTCCCCTCCGGGTGCACGCTGATCGCGCTCGTCGGGCAGCCCAAGACGTAGCTCCCCTGCAGCGGCGACCAGGTCTGGATCGGCGTCACCACCTCGGCCTTTCCTCGCGCGTCCAGCCGGAACACCTTCGGCGCCTGCACCACGCAGGTGCCGCATCCCACGCAGCGCTGGTCGTCCACCAGCACCCGCAGGCGGCGGGTGGGGTGCATGCCGCGCTCGATGAGGTGCAGGTCGCCGCCCAGGCGGTCGAGGGTGTCCGCCGTCCCCCGATAGCCGGCCTCGATCAGCTCCGGCGTCTTGTCGAACTCGAACATCGAAATGTGCTCGACCCGCGGCTGGACCAGGATGAGCGGCGGGCCGCTCCAGTCGCGGAGCTGGTCCTCGATCTGGGTCTGCATCACGATCTCGAGGCCGCGGATGTAGGTGGCGGCGAACCCCTCGGTCTCGTGGGTCTGGCGCCGGATGCTGGTGGCGGCCACGTTGATCGCGATGATCGGTCCGGTGCCCAGCGAGGCGGCCAGGCGCACCGGGAGGTTCTCGACCACCGCACCGTCCACGTAGGCTCGGCCCGCGATCACCCGCGGCGGGAAGATGCCGGGCAGCGCGCAGGAGGCCGTCACCGCGTCCGCGACCCGGGTATCGAGCAGGCCGGGCAGGCCCCACATCACCTGCATGCCGGAATGGAGATCGGTGGTGTTGACCAGCAGGCGGCGCTTGAGGTCGCGGAAGGTGATGTCGCCGACGAGGTCGTCGACCAGGGTCTCGAGCGGCTCCTTGCGGTAGAGCGCCGGGGCCATGAGCCGCCGGATCGCCACCTCCACCCGAGCCACCTGGAACACGTCGCGCCGGCGGACCTTGAGCGCCCGCGCCTCCATCTGCCGCGGGGTGGCCCCAGCCGCCCACGCGGCCCCGATCAGCGACCCGATGCTCGATCCCACCACCAGGCTGGGGACCAGGCCGCGCTCGTCGAGCGCGCGGAGCACGCCGATATGGG
The DNA here is from genome assembly GCA_050733015.1 of Gemmatimonadales bacterium. Lineage (GTDB taxonomy): Bacteria > Gemmatimonadota > Gemmatimonadetes > Gemmatimonadales > GWC2-71-9 > CAVVWJ01. Next base: position 7,087 of record JBOHSB010000330.1, on the reverse strand, counting down.
CGAGCCCCTTGAGGCCGCCGCCGCTGAGCACCAGGGTGAAGGGTCGGTCCGGGTTCACTCGCTTGCCCGGGTTCGGGTGAAGTGCGTAACCTTCGCCCTGAGAAAAGTGCAAGAATCATGCGCCGCCCGCCGTGCGGTCCAACGGTGCAAGGGTGTGCGCGGTTCCCGCCCGGCAGGGTAACCCACGTCACGGGACGACTATGGCTTCAGGGGTGCTGGGGGAGCGGCTGCGCCGCGACCGGTTTTTCCAGCTCGGGCTCGCGCTGGTGGCCCTGGTGGTGTCGGCCGCGGTGCTCGCTCCCTGGCTGGCCCCGTTCGACCCCCTCCGCGGCGACCTGCGAAATGCCTACCTGGTGGGCCCCGGCGGCCGCTTCCTCCTCGGCACCGATACCCAGGGCCGCGACGTCCTGAGCCGGGTGCTGTACGGCGCCCGGCTGTCGCTCTCGGTGGGCCTCATCTCGCAGGCGGTCTCCGTGACTCTGGGCGTGGTCCTGGGCCTCGTCGCCGGCTACTACGGCCGCTGGGTGGACGCGCTCGTGATGCGATTGGCCGACGTGACGCTCGCGTTCCCGACGCTGCTGCTGCTCATCGCCGTGGCTGCGGCCGTCAAACCCTCGCTGCCGGTGATCTTTCTCGTGATCGGCGTCGTGGGCTGGGCCGGGATGGCCCGGCTGGTCCGGGGGCAGGTCCTCGTGCTCAAGCGGGCGGAATTCGTCGTGGCGGCCCGGGCCCTCGGCGCGCGGGACCGGCGTGTCCTGCTGCGACACCTGCTGCCCAACGTCAGGACGCAAGTCAGCATCGCCGCCACCCTGGGCATCGCGGGCGCCATCATGGCCGAAGCGGCACTCTCATTCGTCGGCCTGGGCGCCCAGCCCCCGACGCCGAGCTGGGGCGCGATGGTCGCCGACGGGCGCGACTTCCTGCGGGTGGCGCCCTGGATCTCGTTCGCGCCCGGCATCGCGATCGGGCTCGCAGTGCTCGGGTTCAACTTGGTGGGTGACGCCTTGCGCGAGACCTTCGATCCCAAGCTCCGGAACGAGGGCTGAGGCGATGTCGCTCCCCGCCGCCGCGTCCCCGCTGTCCTCGCCCTTCGACGTTGCGGCGCTCCGACAGGCCGAGTTCCCCTGGGCCGACGAAACCGTCTACCTCAACCACGCCAGCATCGGCCCGCTCCCCGAGCGCACCCGGCTCGCGCTCGAGGCGTTCAATCGCCGCCGGGCGACGCCGTTCCGGCTGCCGGACCGCGACCTGTTCGGCACCCTGGCCGACGCGCGCCGTCTGATCGCCCAGTTGCTGTCCGCCACGCCGGAGGAGATCGGCCTCACCGTCAACACCGGCTTCGGCCTCGCCGTGATGGCTCGAGCCCTCCCGCTCGAGCCCGGCGACGTGGTCCTGGTGAGCGACCGGGAGTTTCCGGCCAACGTCTATCCCTGGATTCGGCTTCGCGAGAGCGGCATCGCGGTGGAGCTGGTGCCGACGACGGCGGCGGGATGGCCCGACGAGGCGCGGCTGCTCGAGCGGCTGGCCGATCCCCGGGTCCGGGCCATCGCCGTCTCGCTGGTCCAGTTCAGCAACGGCTACCGGGTGGACCTCGCCGCCCTGAGCGCGGCGACGCGGCGCACCGGCGCGTGGCTGATCGTGGACGCGATCCAGGGCATCGGCCACCTGCCGGTGGACCTGTCCCACGTGGAGGTGGACGTGCTGGCGTGCGGCGGCCAGAAATGGCTGCTCTCGCCCTGGGGATCGGGCTTCGTGTACGTGCGGCGGGAGCTGATCCCGCGACTCAGCCCACCGGTGACCGGCTGGATGGCGTTCGAGGGCACCGACGACCTGACCCGCCTCACGGCCTACAGCGATAGCCTGCGTGGCGACGCCCGGCGGTTCGAGCTGATCACGCTTCCGTATCAGGATTTCGCCGGGATGAATACCTCGCTCGGCCTGATCCTCGAGCTCGGCGTCGAGCGGATCGAGGCGCACCTGCAGCGGCTGCACCAGCCGGTGCTGGCCTGGGCCGAGCGGACGGGCGCGACGGTGGCCTCGCCGCGCGGAGCGCACGGGTCGGGAATCCTGTGCCTGGCCCCGGAGGGCGTCGCCGACGTGTTTCGCCGGCTCAAGGCGGCGCGCATCATCTGCAGCCTGCGCGAAGGAGCGATCCGCCTGAGTCCTCACGCCTATAACACGGTAGCGGAGATGGAGCGGGTCGCGGCCGTGCTCGACGCGGGGGCGTAGCCCGCGGTTCGTCGGGGCGCGCGGCGAAGCCGGACTGTCGCCGGGGCTCGACGGGCGTCCGCGGGTCCTGTACTCTGTTGGTCGTCCGCGCTTGCGGCCGACCGATGATCCGATGTCGCTGGTCGGCGGCCGGTACGTCACTCGCCGCCTCGCCACCCCAACCCGAGCACCCGTCCCATGCCCAGCTCGTTCGCCGATATGCTCGCCGCCGGCTACGGCTTCACCGACCCCGCCGTCACCCTCGGCGCCGCGCTCGAGAAGGGCGGCGCGGTGCACCAGGAGCCCAAGGTTAAGATTCCGCTCGCCATGATGAACCGGCACGGCCTCATCGCTGGGGCCACCGGCACCGGGAAGACCAAGACGCTCCAGCTGCTGACCGAGCAGCTGTCGGCGCAGTGTGTGCCGGTGTTCGCGGCCGACATCAAGGGCGACTTGAGCGGCCTGGCCATGCCAGGCGAGGCCAGCGACCGGGTCACCGCTCGGGCCAAGGACATCGGCTGGACCTGGAAGGCGGCCGGCGCGCCCTGCGAGTTCGTGAGCCTGAGCGGCAAGCTGGGCGTCCAGCTGCGAGCCACCGTGAGCTCGTTCGGCCCGCTGCTCCTGGGCAAGGCCCTCTCGCTCAACGACACCCAGACCAGCGTGCTGACGATGGTCTTCAAGTATTGTGACGACAGCCAGCTCCCGCTGCTCGACCTGCCCGACCTCCGCGCGGTGCTGCAGTATCTCTCGTCCGACGAAGGCAAGCCCGCGCTGGCCCAGTACGGCGGGATGGCGGGCGCCACGGTCGGGGTGCTGCTCCGGAAGATGATCGAGCTGGAGTCGCAGGGCGCGGGCGTGTTCTTCGGCGAGCCGGAGTTCGACGTCAAGGACATGCTGCACACCACTTCCGACGGTCGGGGGATCGTGACCGTCCTCGAGCTGGCCGACGTGCAGGACAAGCCGCTGCTGTGGTCCACCTTCATGATGTGGGTGCTGGCCGAGCTGTATCACAACCTGCCCGAGGCCGGCGATCTGCCCAAGCCGAAGCTCGCATTCTTCTTCGACGAGGCGCACCTGCTCTTCGCCGACGCCTCGAAGGAGTTCCTGACCCAGGTGCAGCAGGTGGTGCGCCTCATCCGCTCCAAGGGCGTCGGGGTGTACTTCGTGACGCAGACCCCCAAGGACGTGCCCGACGAGGTGCTCGCGCAGCTGAGCAATCGGGTGCAGCACGCCTTGCGGGCGCATACGCCGGACGACGACACGGCGCTGCGCGCCACGGTGCGCACCTTCCCCAAGACCGAGTTCTACGACCTCGAAGAGACCTTGACCTCCCTCGGCATCGGCGAGGCGGTAGTGACCATCCTCGATGCGCGGGGCACACCCACCCCCGTGGTGGCTACGCGGCTCATTCCGCCGGCCTCGCGCATGGCGCCGCTCACGCCGGATGAGCTGCAGAACGACATCCGCCAGTCGGACTACCTCGCCGAGTATGGGCAGGCGGTGGACCGGGAGAGTGCGCGGGAGATGCTCGCCGAGCGGATGGCCAAGACCCAGGCGCCTGCGCCGACGCCAGGCCAGTCCGTTCCGGCGCCCGCTCAGCCGGCTCGAAGCGGTGGCCGGGCAGGGAAGACGATCGCGCAGGTCGCCGGGGGAGCCCTCGTGGGCGCGCTCACGTCGACGATCGGGCGCACCGTGGGGCGGGAGATCATCCGCGGTGTGTTCGGCCTCCTCGGCGCCAAGCCCGGGCGCTCGACCAGCCGCACCTCTCGGTGGTAGTCGGCCCTCGTCCCCGCAGCCGGAGACTCCGCCCCTGACCTCGCCCCCGCGGGACGCCTTTACCGCCGAAGCGCTGCTCGACGCGTATCCCATCCTGAGCCCGGAGGAGCGGCTCGAGGGGTTCGCGATGCTGGGCGCGAACGAGGCGGCCGACTTCTTCCTCGCCCTGAGCACGCACGACCAGGCCGACCTGTTGCAGGAGCTCGGCCCCGAGCGGAGCCGGCCGTGGATGCGGCTGCTCGCGCCCGACGACGCGGCGGACCTGGTGCAGGCGCTGCCGGCCGGGGAGCGTGAAGGCTTCATGGCGCTGCTCGACCCCGCCACGCGGGGCGAGGTGACCGCGCTGCTGGCGTACGCCGAGGATGCGGCCGGCGGCGTCATGAACCCGCGGTACATGCGGCTCCGGCCGGAAATTCCGGTCGAGGTCGCCATCCGCTACCTCCGGCGACAGGCCATCCGCGGCATCGAGGTCATCGACTACGCCTATGTCCTCGGACCTGACCTGGCGCTGCTGGGCGTGGTGTCGTTCCGCGAGCTGTTCGCGGCGCCGCCGGAGAAGCTGGTGCAGGAGATCATGCACACCGACCTCGTGACCGTGACCGAGGAGACCGACCAGGAGGCCGTCGCGCACCTGTTTGCCGAAGAAGGGCTGCTCGCCATCCCCGTGGTGGATGCCGACGGCAGAATGAAGGGCGTGGTCACGGCCGACGACGTCGTCGGCGTGGTGCAGGAAGAGGCCACGGAGGACATCCAGAAGATTGGCGGCAGCGAGGCGCTGGACGAGCCCTATCTCCAGATCGGGTTCAGCGACATGGTGCGGAAGCGGGGCCGGTGGCTGGCGGTGCTGTTCATAGGCGAGATGCTCACCGCCACGGCGATGGGGTTCTTCGAGAAGGAGATCGCGCGCGCCGTCATTCTCGCGCTATTCGTGCCCCTTATCATCAGCAGCGGCGGCAACTCCGGCTCGCAGGCGGCGACCCTCGTGATCCGGGCGATGGCGCTGAGCGAGGTCCGGCTGCGCGACTGGTGGCGGGTCGCCCGGCGCGAGGTGCTGACCGGCCTGGTTTTAGGCCTCATGCTCGGTCTCATCGGACTGGTCCGCATTCTGGTGTGGCAGGCGATCGGGGAGGTCTACGGTGAGCACTACCTGCTGGTGGCGCTCACCGTGGCCGGGAGCCTCCTGGGGGTGGTGATGTTCGGCACGCTGGCCGGCTCGATGCTGCCCTTCATCCTGCGGCGGTTCGGCGCCGACCCGGCGAGCGCCTCGGCGCCCTTCGTGGCGACGTTGGTGGACGTGACGGGGCTGGTCATTTACTTCACGGTGGCGCGGCTGATTCTGGGCGGAACGCTGCTGTAGGGTGGGGAGGGCCAGCCGAGGGGATGAAGGCGCCCGCCGAGACCGGCCGTATCGCCCGTTCGTCCTATCGCCCTATCGTCCTCACGGCTCCAACACCAGCCTCACGTAGTTCTTCTTCCCCTTGCGCAGAATCACGAAGCGGGCCTCCGGCGGCCCCTGAAGCGCGTCCTCGCCGAGCCGCAGCTCCACGTCGTCGATCGGGCGGCCGTTGAGGTAGAACCCCTTACCCTGAATCCCGCGTCGCGCGTCGGCCTTGGAGCTGGCGAGCCCACTCGCCACGAGCACTTCGACCACCGGCAGCCCATCCGGCAGCTGCGCGCGGGAGACCCGGCGCTCGGGCATGTCGGCCAGGGCTTCGGGCGATAGGGCGCCGTCCTCCGTCGAGCCGGAGAACAGGGCCAGGCTGGTCTGGATGGCCGCCTCCGCAGCGGCGGGTCCGTGGACCGCCGCCGTCACCTCGCGGGCCAGCGTCCGCTGGGGCTCGCGCCGGCCGGGGTCGGCCGAGTGCTCGGCCATCGTGGCGGCGATGCGGTCCAGCCGGAGGAAGGTGAACAGCTTGAGGAACCGTTCGACGTCCCGGTCGTCGGTGTTGAGCCAGAACTGGTAGAAGCGGTACGCGCTGGTGCGCTCCGGATCGAGCCAGACGTTCTCGCCCTCGGTCTTGCCGAACTTGCCGCCGGCGGCCGTCGTGAGGAGGGGCACCACCAGGCCGTGCACCTCCTGGCCCTCGCGCTTGCCGATCAGGTGGGTGCCCGCGGTAATGTTGCCCCACTGGTCGCTGCCGCCCATCTGCAGCTCGCAGCCGTCGGTCTTGAACAGGTGCCAGAAGTCGTACGCCTGGATCAGCATGTAGCTGAACTCGGTGTACGAGATGCCTTCCTCCATCCGGCTGGACACCGACTCCTTCCCCAGCATCAGGCTGAGGGTGAAGTGCTTGCCCGTGTCGCGGAGGAACTCCATCAAGTGGAGGCCGCGGAGCCAGTCGGCGTTGTTCCGGAGCCGCGCCGCGTTGGCGCCCTCGAAGGAGAGGAAGCGCTGCAGCTGCCGCATCAGGGCCTGCGCGTTCCGGTCGATCTGCTCCAGCGACATGATCGGCCGCTCGGCACGCTTGCCGCTCGGATCGCCCACCATGCCCGTGCCGCCGCCCACCAGGGCGATCGGGGTATGACCCAGCCGCTGCAGCCACGCCATGGCCATGACCGGCACGAGGCTGCCGACGTGCAGCGAGTCGGCCGTGGGATCGAAGCCGACGTAGGCCGTGATCGGCCCCTGGCGCAGCCGGGCCGCCAGCCCCGGGGTGGCATCCTGCACGAAGCCGCGGGCGGTCAACAGCTCGAGAAGATCGGTCATAGGCGCGTATCGTACCCGCTGGAAACGTGCCCCGCAACCGGCTAGCTTGGGGGCATGGCCCGCCGGCAACTCAGCGTCCTGCAGCGCGTTTGGAACTCTCAGCGCGCCCGCCGCATCGTTCTGGTCTCGTTTCTCGCAGTCGTCGCCTTCGGACTCGCCGTCCTCACGGCGCTCTGGACCCGGGCCTGCGCCGGGAACAGTTGTCCCTCCATCGCCGAGCTCGGCGGCTACGACCCCAACCAGGCGTCCAAGGTCTACGCGGCCGACGGTCGGCTCATCACCGACCTCGGCACCGAGCGACGCACGGTCATCCCGCTGGGCGAGATGTCGCCGTACGTGAAGGCGGCGTTCATCACGACCGAGGACAAGCGGTTCTACGAGCACCACGGGATCGAC
>JBOHSB010000329.1:0-3220 GCA_050733015.1 Gemmatimonadales bacterium | reverse complement strand
TCGAGCCCGACCCGCTCCTGGAGGTAGAAGATCGGCCCGCGGGAGGTGAGCTTGATCAGGATCGCCAGCAGCACGAACACCGGCAGCAGCGCCAGCAGCGCCAGCAAGGCCAGCACCAAGTTGAGCGAACGCTGCAGCCACGCGGCGGCGCTGGCCGGGAGCGACAGCGGCACCCGCCTCATCGCGCGCGACCAGGCGCGCGAGCGGGCCCGGCGTGGGGCGAGGCTAGCCGACAACTGGCGCCGGCGGACTCCTGAGGTGGCTGTTCCCATGCTCGTGATGTTTGCTCGGGGCTCGGGTCGAGGGTCGAGGGTCGAGGGTCGAGGGTCGAGGGTCGAGAGCAATCAGCCGCTAGGTTAACGCGTATCGGTGCGCTGCCCTGTGATGCCTCTCACGTTCGCGCACTCGCTAGGTCCGGCGCCTCGGCGCTGGGGGACGGGCGCGGGTCGTCAGCAACGGGTTCTGGAATTCGCCCAGACCGAAGCTGGCGAGCCACTGACTGAATCGCGACCGCTCCACGGCCGGCTCCGGCGGCAGATCGCCGTCCGCGTGGTCCACCTCATCCGTTGCGCGGTTGCCCACGGGGGCTGCCGGGTCAGGCTGAGGGTGCTGGGTCATACTTCACGTCCGCGTAAGAGCTGAATGGTCGCTGGGGGGACGGCCCCATGCCGTTCAAGGATGACGCCGCAAATTTCGGCGGTATCCGCTCTCGGTCGGCGAACCCGAAGTTGCTGTGTAACGTATTGTTGAAGCGTGTCTTAGCAATTATAGTACTGCGGTCCGCCAGAAACGCCAGCCCCGGCGGCGTTGTGGCGGGCCCACATCGCATCGCGTTTCAGCGCCACAGCCAATCCGGAGCCAGGGCGTGGCGCCCAGTCCCGCAAACTGTTGCGCGGTGGCAGCGGCAGGCGCCGGGGCCGACCCGCAGACTGCACGCTAAGCAATTGCCCCGCATGCGATTGTAGGTTTGGGCGTGACCCGCACGAGTCCTGCGTTCGGCCAGCTTGGACTCGGCCCCGTTCCTCATTACCCTGGCTCAAATCTCAATGGCAAACCGAGACAAGGCACCGGCCTCCCCGCTCGTGCTCATCGCAAACGACCAGGAATGGTCAGCCCGCTCCATCGAAAGCATCCTGGGACCGAGCGGCTACTCCGTCGTGCGAGCCTACACGGGGCAGCAGGCGCTCGAGCGGGCCCGGACCTCGCAGCCCGACATCATCATCCTCGATGCGCAGATGCCGGACATGCACGGGTTCGAGGTGTGCCGGGCGTTGCGAGCCGACCCGCGGTTCAGCGTGACCACGCCGATCGTCATCACCACGTCGGGCCCGTCGGGGCGAACCCAGCGTCTGGAGGCATACCGCTGCGGCGCCTGGGAGTTCCTCGGGCAGCCGCTCGATGGCGAAGCCTTGCTCCTCAAGCTGGCCACCTTCCTCCAGTCGAAGCAGCAGGTGGATGTGCTTCGCGAGGAGAACCTGCTCGACTCGGGGACCGGGCTCTACAACATGCGCGGACTGGCCAGGCGCGCCCGGGAAATCGGCGCCGATGCGCTGCGCCGGCGCGAGGCACTGTCGTGCGTCGTGTTCGCGCCTGAGGCCGAGGCGGACGTGGACGAGGAGTCGCCCAGCGACGAGCTGCTGCGGATGTCGGACCAGGTTGGGACCATCTTCCGTCAGGTCGGGCGGGTCTCCGACGCCATCGGCCGGCTGGGCCCAATCGAGTTTGCCGTCATCGCGCCGGCGACCGGCCGCGACGGGGCGCTCCGGCTGGTGAATCGCCTGGGTGGAGCGGTCGAGGCGACCAAGATCGCCGTCCGCGGCGGGGACCTGACCTTGCGGGTCAAGGCCGGCTACTGCGCCGTTCCGGACTTCGCCGAGTCCGCGGTGGATGCGACCGAGCTGCTGCTTCGTGCAACGACCGCCTTACGAGACCTGCGGCGGGGTGGGGACGACGACCGGGTTCGGGCCTTCGAGCAGGTCTCCCTGCAATACCCCAGCTGACCAGCGATCCGACCTAAGTGTAGCTTCGACACAACGCTATGTTGCACTTGCCGCGCCGGGGCCTGTGGTCCTGGCGCGGCAATTGCTTGACTTGCGCCGCAGCCTGTAGTAGAAAGTCACCGCGTAACCGACCCCGCCGAGGGGGCCATCCATCAGCCCTCCTGGCGATTGTTCGAGCGCATCTACAGACCGCATCGCGGTCCTGCCCTGAGGAGACCCAGGATGTCCAACCCGCTCGCCCAGCAGGACCGGTCGGGCGCACCGGCCACCGACCCCGCGTCCCGCGATCCCTTCTCCATTCCCAGCGAGATCAAGGCGAGCATCCGTGTGCTCGTGGTGGACGACGAGCGCACCCTGCGGGAGAGCTGCGCGAGCGTCCTCCAGATGGACGGCTACAACGTCACCCTGGTCGGCCGAGGCGAGGAGGCGCTCGATACGGTCAAGCGCCGCAAATTCGACATCATCCTTGTCGACCTGTACATGTCCCAGGTCTCCGGGCTCGACATCCTGCGGGCGACGCTGCAGGCCTTCAAGGACACCATCGTCGTGGTCATGACCGGCAATCCCAGCGTCACGAGCAGCATCGAGGCGCTCCGCGCCGGGGCCTGGGACTATCTGCCGAAGCCGTTCAGCGCCACCCACCTGCAGGTGCTCATCGGGCGCGCCTCGCACGCGGTCATGATGTCGCGTGAGGCCCAGGACCTCCGGGTACAGCTGATGAAGCAGCATGGCCACAGCGACAAGATCGCCCTCATCGGCATCTCGCCGCTGTTCCGCCAGGCGGTGGACCTCGCCCGGAAGGTGGCGGCCACCGACGCGTCGGTGTTCATCAGCGGAGAGAGCGGGACTGGCAAGGAAGTCATCGCCCAGTTCATCCACCAGAACAGCCGGCGGGCGGGCCGGACGCTGGTGCCGATCAACTGCGCGGCCTTGCCCGAGCCGCTGCTGGAGAGCGAGATGTTCGGCCACCGGAAGGGCGCCTTTACCGGCGCGGACCGGGACAAGCCGGGCCTGCTCGAGACGGCCAACGGGGGCACGCTGTTCCTCGACGAGCTTACCGAGATGACGATGCCGCTGCAGGCCAAGCTGCTCCGGGTGATCCAGGACGGCGTGGTCCGGCGGGTGGGGATCGAACAGCATGACGCGGTGGTGGACGTGCGCGTCATCTCGGCCACCACTCGGGAGCCGCAGGTAGTTTTTTACACCGGTGTGCTCCGTGG
>JBOHSB010000328.1:0-7838 GCA_050733015.1 Gemmatimonadales bacterium | reverse complement strand
TCGAGCCCGACCCGCTCCTGGAGGTAGAAGATCGGCCCGCGGGAGGTGAGCTTGATCAGGATCGCCAGCAGCACGAACACCGGCAGCAGCGCCAGCAGCGCCAGCAAGGCCAGCACCAAGTTGAGCGCCCGCGTGGCCGTGAGGCGCCGCGCGGTTTCGTCGGCCTCGACCGGCCCGGGAGCGCACTCGCCGGCGTCGGACCAGGGATCGTCCTGTGCCGGATCGTGCGCGGGGCTGTCGGAGCGCGAGCCCAGCGCTTCGTTCAAACGCATTGCGGGAATCGTCCCTGAGTTTCGTGCACGTTGGATTGAGGGCCGGCGCGCTCGCCGCGGCGAAGCAGCGGACCCGCAAGGATCGCGGCGAAGCGGACGGACGGCGAACGCGCGCCCGAATTAGCACGATCTATGCCCGGGGAGGGAGGGCAGATGAGCACTCTTTTGCACCTATATAAACCGTTGCCACGAGACGGTTTAAGGCGTATTTCCGAGCCTCGAGTGACCGCGGGTCAAAGGGCCCGTGTCGAGGCCCGCCCACACGGTACTCGCAGACCGCTACAGCCTCACGCGCGAAGCGCCCACCAGCGAACCAGCAGTACGCTACCCACGGCGAGCAACAAATGTGTCACGCCGGAGGTGGTGACTCCGCCGAAAATGAGACACGCCCACGCGATCAACGCGGCCAATCCTGCGAGCAGCGTCGGAGCCAGCAACGTCGATGCCATGATTCACTCGTCCTGGTCGGTTGATTCCGCCGAAGCGGACTCCTATCTTAGTGCACGCGGTGGCGGGGAGCCACATTATTGAGCCAACAGGTCCAGTGATGGGCCCGAATGCCGTGGCCGATGTCACGCCCCCCGGGGGAAGACAGGAGTCAGGGTGAGGGCGCCGCAAGTTCTCATTGGGCTTCAATAATCCTCCTCGTTGCCGTACGCCGTGCGCCGATCGGACTTCCGGTCGGCGCACGTGTCTTTGCCCCGGCTTGACCTTCCTCCGGGCCCCCGCGTACTTCCTCAGCGACCCTGTCACCGGAATGGTCCATGCCCCGATGCAGAGTGACGCGGCGGGTCCACTTCAATGCCGCGCACCGGCTCCACATTCCCGACGCCACCGAGGCATGGAACCAGGCGACGTACGGGGTGTGCAACAACCCGAACTACCACGGACACAACTACGAGCTGGACCTGTCCGTCGAGGGGGAGATCAACCCCCAGACCGGCTACGTCATGGACCTGAATCACCTGAAGGAGCTGGCACAGGAGCGACTGCTCCGTCACCTGGACCACAAGAACCTGAACCTGGATGTCCCCTGGTTTCGGGAGCTGGTGCCCACGTCCGAGAACATCGCCGTGGTGTGCTGGCGGGAGCTCAGGGCCGTGATTCCGGCCGAGCTCAGCCTGCACCTCCGTCTGTGGGAAACGCCGAGGAACTATGTCGACTACGAAGGCGACTAAGGGAGGCTCGGAGTCGACTCGCGCGGGCGGCGAGCTCCGTCTGGAGCCGTTCGCCGCCCAGATCCGCCAGGTGCTCGCCGCCATCGGCGAGGATCCGGAGCGCGAGGGCCTGGTGAAGACCCCCGAGCGCGTCGAGTCGTCGCTTCGGTTCCTCACGCAGGGCTACCACATGACCGTCGCCGAGGTCATCGGCGATGCCGTGTTCGCCGAGCAGCATCAGAGCATGATCATGGTCCGCGACATCGAGCTCTACTCGCTGTGCGAGCACCACCTGCTGCCGTTCTTCGGCCGGGCTCACGTGGCCTACATTCCCAACGGCAAGATCCTGGGCCTGTCCAAGGTCGCCCGGATCGTGGACGTGTTCGCCCGCCGGCTCCAGGTGCAGGAGCGGCTCACGGACCAGATCGCCGACGCGATCATGGACGTGCTGCGACCCACGGGCGTCGGCGTGGTCATCGAGGCCGCCCACTTCTGCATGATGATGCGGGGCGTCGAAAAGCAGAACTCGCGGACCGTGACCAGCGCGCTCCGGGGGATCTTCCGCGACGATTCCAAGACCCGAGTCGAGTTCCTCCGCCTGGCGCACGGGGGGAAGCTGTTCGAGTGAGGCCGCTTGACGGCCGGGTGGCGCTGGTGACCGGGGCCTCCCGCGGCATCGGCGCGGCGACCGCCGAGGCCCTCCGAGCCGCCGGCGCGCGGGTGGTCCGGACGGCGCGCACGCTCTCACCCGCGGAGGGGTACATCGATCTGCCGGCCGATCTCGCCGACGCGGGTCAGGTCGCCGAGCTCACCACCCGGCTGCAGCGCGCGGCCGGCGTGCCCGACATCGTCGTCAGCAACGCCGGCGGCTTCCTGCTTCGCTCGTTCGAGGCGACCAGGGTCGAGGAGTTCGACGCGCTCGTCGCGATCAATCTCCGGGCTGCGTTCGTGCTGGCGCGATCGGTGCTGCCGCTGCAACGCGCGGCCGGCAGCGGCAGCTTCATCACCGTGGGCAGCGTCGCCGACCACGTGGGGCTTCCCGAGAACGCGGCCTACGCAGCGAGCAAGTACGCGCTTCGCGGCCTGCACGAGACGCTGAGCGCCGAGTATCAGGGGACCGGCGTGCGGCTGACGCTGGTCTCGCCCGGGCCGACGGACACCGACGCCTGGGAGCCGTTCGACCCCGACCATCGGGAGGGATTCCCCAGCCGGGCCCAGATGCTCCGGGCCGCCGATGTCGCCGACGCCATACTGTTCGTCGCCACCCGCCCACCGCACGTGCTGATCGACTGGCTGCGGCTGGGCCCGAACCGACTCCCTTAACCGGCCCGAGTCTCCATGCCATTCCGCCGCGCCGCCCTGGCCGCCGTGATTCCGTCCGTTCTCGCCGCCGGCGCGCTTCACGCGCAGGGCGAGCTCCCGCCCCTGCCCGACAGCACGGGCTGGGGCGTGCACGTGCTCACGGCCGCGCGGGATGCCGGGGGCGCGCTGTGGGTCGGCACATACGGGCAGGGGATCTTTCGGTTGCCGCCGGGCGCCAAGGCCTGGGAGTCCATCCGGCACGACACCACGGCCACGTCGATCTCGATGGATTTCGTTCAGGCGATCGCCTTCGGCTCGCGCGGCGAGGTGTGGTACGGCACGGTCGGGAACGGCTGGGGCCTCTCGCTCGACGGCGGGCGTACCTGGCGCAACTGGGCCTACGACCAGCTGGGGCCGGAGTGGCAGTACGTGATCCCGTCGGGCATCGCCATCCGCGGCGACACCGCCGTCGTCGCGACGGCGGACGGCCTGCAGATCACCACCGACGACGGCGCGCACTGGACCGCGATCGGCGACGCGGTGGGGCCGCTCGCGCGGGGCCCGGCGGATACGGCGCTTCCGCTGCTCACCAACGAATACGTCCGCCGGCTGGCACCCGACCGCCGGGGCTGGAACGTCACCACGCTCCGGGGCAACCAGCGGCTGGTCCACACCGACGCCGGATGGCAGGCGCAGCCGCTGGCGGCGGCCGCCTTTCCGCCCGCGAATGCGGTGCTCATCGGCCGAGTCCAGTACCGCGGCACGCCGTGCGGGCTCCGGCCGGCCACCGACACGCTCCCGTGCATCCACCGCACCGCGCCGGATGCAGGCGCCCCCCGGAATCCGCTGACCATCTGGCTGCGCCGGCCGATCGCGCGGACCGACAACGCCTATATCGATCAGACCTACCGCTACGGATCGACGATGGGCGGGTTCTTCCAGCAGCACCAGGGCGTCGAGTTCAACAACCCCGACGGCACGCCGGTCATGGCGGCGCTGGGAGGCAAGGTCGTGTACGCGGGCCGGGCGGAAGAAGGCGCCAACACCGTGGCCATCCGGCACGATACCACCGTCAAGGCGCGCGGCAAGACCTTCCGACTCTACTCCATTTACTATCACAACAGCTCGCTCGCTGTGAAGGTGGGAGCGCGGGTCAAGACCGGCCAGGTGATCGCCCGGGTGGGCAACACCGGCCGGGCCACCAACGATCACCTTCACCTCGAGCTGGCGGCGTCGCCCACCGACTCGATCGGCGCGATCGTCGACTCGCTGCAGCGCTTTCCACCCTACACCGTCAATCCCGAGCTCTGGGTCGAGCCGCTGCCGAATACGGGCATCGTGGCGGGCCAGGTGTTCGACGCGGCCGGGAGCCCGGTGCCGCAGGCGAGGATCTATGGCATCGTCAAGCGCGATCCGGTCGAGACGCCGTTCTCCTACGCGGAGACCTATGGCGACAAGGCGCACGGCCATCCGCTCTACGACGAGCACTTCGCCGTCAGCGACGTGCCGGCCGGAGAGTACGTGCTGGGAACGGAGATCGCCGGGAAGAAGGTCTACCGCCACGTGACGGTGGAGGCGGGCAAGCTCACCTGGGTGGTGTTCAAGCCCTGATGTTCATCGAGCTGACCGATCATCTGCGCTGTCCGGTCGAGCACGATGAGGCGTTTCTGGTGCTGCTCCCCGAGGTGGTGGACGGGCGCTCGGTCCGGAGCGGGACACTTGGCTGCCCGGTGTGCGACCGGCGGTTCACCCTGCAGGACGGGGTCTTCGACACCGGAGACGCGCCGCCGCCCTCCGGCGCCACCCGGCTCACCCCGGACACGCTGGCGCCTCTGGTGGGGCTCAACGGCCCCGGCGGCTATCTCGTGCTAGTGGGACCGCCGGCCGCGGCCTGGCGCGAGGTGGCCGAGCTCATCCCCGGCGTCGGTCTGGTGGCGGTGAATCCTCCGGCGACCGTCGGGGACCAGGTGGGGGTGAGTGTGATCCGCGGCGGACGCCTGCCGCTCAAGACCCGCTCCATGCGGGGCGTCGTGCTCGGCGCGCCGTTCGGCGGCGATCCGGCCTGGCTGCGCGAGGCGGCTCGCGTGCTGCTACCGGGGCTTCGCGCGGTCGGCGAGGGCGGCGAGCCGCCGCCCGACGTGATCGAGGTGATGGCCAGCGCGGACGGGGTGTGGGTGGGGTCGCCGCGGCGGTAGTGACTCCTGGTAGCTCAGGGTGGCTCAACCTGCCCCCGCTCTGCGTACAGGCCCTCGATCGCTGCCCGGTGGCGCTCCTCTACGACCCGCCGCTTCACTTTGAGCGTCGGGGTGAGCTCTCCGCCATCCACGCTGAAATCGCGCGGCAAGATCAGGAACTTCTTGGGCATCTCGAACTGGGCCAGGTCGCGCAGGGTCCGGCGCACCTCGCGCTCGAGCTTGGCCTCCACCTGCGGCACGCTCACCAGCCGCTCCATGTCCTCCGCGGGGAGGCCGTGCCGAACGGCCCACGCCTTGAGCGCCTCGGCGTTGGGCACGACGAGCATGATCGGGAACGGGCGGCGGTCGCCGAGCATCACGGCGTTGGAGACGTACTTGCTGGTCTTGGCGAGGTTCTCGATGGGCTGGGGTGCGAGGTTCTTGCCGCCCGCCGTCACGATCAGATCCTTCTTCCGGTCCGTGATCCGGAGGTACCCCTCCGCGTCGAGCAGCCCGATGTCGCCGGTGTGGAACCAGCCGTCCGGGTCCACGGCCTCGGCGGTTGCCTCCGGCTTACCGTAGTAGCCGTGCATCACGTTGGGGCCGCGGGTGACGATCTCGCCGTCCGGCGCGATGTGCACCTCGACGCCGGGGATCGGTCGCCCGACGGTGCCGAGCTTGGTCTGCCCGAAGATGTTCACCGCCATGACGGGCGACGTCTCGGTCAGGCCGTATCCCTCGAGAATCGGCATGCCCGCCGCGAAGAAGAACTTGGCGATGTCGGGCGAGAGCGGCGCGCCGCCGGAGATGAAGAAGCGGATGCGGCCGCCGGTCCGTGCGCGCAGCTTGGCGAACACCAGACGGTCCGCCAGGCGGCGCTGCAGGGCCAGCCCCGGCGGTACCGGCGCGCCCGACAAGGTGCGCTCGACCCAGGTCTCGCCCACCTGCCGGGCCCAGGCGAAGATCCGCCGGCGCGGGGCGGGGCTGGCCCGCACGCTGTCGAGCACCCGGGCGAAGATCTTCTCGTACAGCCTCGGCACCGAGGCCATCATGGTGGGGCGGAGCTCCTGCATGTCGCCGGGGACGGTATCGATGCCGCCGGCGTAGTTGATCACCACGCCGGCGTGGAACATCGAGTAGTGCCCGAACATCCGCTCGAAGATATGGGACAGCGGCAGGAACGACAGGCACTCGTCGCCTTCGCGGAAATCGAACAGATCGACGCAGGTCGTGACGTTCGAGGCGATGTTGCCGTGGGTCAGCATGACGCCCTTCGGGTCGCCGGTCGTGCCCGAGGTATAGATGAGCGTCGCGAGATCGTCGGCCGCCGCGCCCAGGGCGTGCGCCCGCCAGTCCGGATGCTGCGCCAGGGCCGACCGGCCGCAGGCCAGCAGCTCCTCGAAGCCGAGGACGCCCGGCGCGCGCGCGGCCTCGTCGAACGCCACCAGGTGGCGCAGGGCGGGCAGGCGATCCCGCACCGCGAGTACCTTCTCGAGCTGCGCGGCGGACGACACCAGCAGCGCCGCGGCGCCGGAGTCGCGCAGGATGTACTCGGCCTGGCGGGCGGGGAGCGTGGGATAGATGGGGACGTCGGTGCACCTGGCCGCGAGGCAGGCGTAGTCGGCGATGGCCCATTCGGGGCGGTTCTCGGACAGGATGGCGACCCGGTCACCGTCGCGGAGGCCGAGCTCCCGAAGGCCCACGCTCGCGGCCTGCACCTGCGCGGCGAGCCCGCGGTACGGCAGCTCGGTCCACCGCCCCTCCCGGCGGACGCGCATGGCGACGGGCCGGTCGGCCAGCCGCTCGACGGCGCCGAAGTAGAGCTCGGTCAGGGTGGCGGGCGTGCGCGACTCCTACGGCGTGAAACGGAGAATGAAGCGCTGACCGGAGCCCGCGACCACGGCCCCGCGGATGTGGGTCGCGCTGACGGTGACGATGACGCTGTCAGGCGGGGTGGTGCCGGCCACGAGCGTGAGCGACGCAGCGGTGGCGCCGCCGGTGTCGGTGCCAATCGTATCGGCGACCTGACTGTTGGTGGCCAGGACGACGCTCGGTGGGGTGATGAGCGGGTCCGGCGAGGTGATCGCGTAGACGATGGCGTGGCTTGGCACCGGGCCCGGAGGATTGAAGCTGAAGAGAACGGTGGTGAACGTCGGCAGGGTCGGCGTGCTGAGAGATGTCGTGAAGACCGAGTCGCCCGCGAGGACCAGCGTGTCCGCCGCCGGGACGACGGCGAAGGTGATGAGGCTCGAGCCGAGCGAGCCCACGGTGGCCTGGACCCGCGCGCTCCCGGGGCTCAAGCCGGTCAGCACACCGCTCGCAGGGTCCACCGTGGCGGTGGGATCCACCGAGACCCAGGTGACTGCGGCGGCCGCGCTGTCGCCATTCTTGTCGAGCGGCTTGGCGCCCAGCTGGATGGATTCGCCGACCTCGATGCTGTCCGGCCCCGGCACCCGCACCTCGATCCCGACCACGCCCGCCTGACCTTCGTCCAGGCTGCTACACCCCAGCACCGCCAGCATCAACCCGAGCGCGAGCCGTCCCCTCACAGCGTCTCCCGGGCCGGGCTGCCCGCGATGTCGCGCAACGCGGTCTCCGCGTGCCGGATCCAACGCTCGGCGTCGGGCCCCTTGGGGGGCCGAGCCAGAAACGCCCGCAGGTGCTCGGCCGCCTGCGGGGCGTCCCCCCGCTTGAGCAGCAGGAAGGCCACGCCGTAGTGAGCGCCTACCAGACTGTCGTCCAGCTCGAGCGCCCGCTTGTAATGCCGGATCGCTTCTTCGGGCTGGCCCGTCTTGGTGAAGGCGATGGCCATGTTGAGGAGAATGCGCGAGTCGGTGGGGTTGTCCCGGAAGGCCAGCCGGTACGACGTGAGCGCAGCCTCGAAGTCGCCCTGCCGTTCCAGGGCCAACCCCTCGTTGAGATAGTCGAGGCGC
>JBOHSB010000327.1:0-33728 GCA_050733015.1 Gemmatimonadales bacterium | reverse complement strand
CACCGAACAGATTGACCTCGAAGAGGGACTTCGCCTGCTCCAGCGATGATTCCTCCGCGCCCGCCACCAGGCCCACGCCCGCATTGTTCACCAAGAGATCGATCCGGCCGGCCTTCTCCAGCACCTGACCCACCGCGGCCGCGACCGACTCGTCACTGGTCACATCGCACGCCACGTACTCGACACCAGGCAACCTCGTTGCGGGAGCCCTGCGATAGGTGCCGAACACCCGGTATCCGGCGGCGTGCAGCGCCCGAGCGGTTGCCTCTCCAATCCCTGCCGATGCACCCGTCACGATGGCCACGGGCCGATTCTGCCGCTCCTGAGTACTGGACATTCCCTGCTCGCTTTCCGTTGAGGTCAATCGCCCTAGCCACATATGATGAACATCATATTCTTAAGCAAACGCCACCCCGGCACCGGTGCATGGGGTATCAGCCTGTTGGGGTGAGGTGGTTCAGTGCCGCCTCGCGCACCGCGTCGGAGAGCTTGGGGTCGTCCACAGCGCGGGCCAGGACCAACGCGCCGAGCGCCGTGGCCACGGTGACGAGCGCCCGCTCGTGCGCGCCCGGCTGCCCCCAGTTGGGCGACTGGCGGGCGACCAGATCGATCATCTCCTTGATCCGGCGGGTGGCGGCCCGCCGCACCTTGGGCGCCTGGCGCGGCATTTCCGAGCCCAGCGCGGCGATCGCGCACCCCGTCTCGACGCCTTCCACATGCCCGTTCGAGAGATAGGCGCGGAGCATGGCCTCGAGCGCCTTCTTCGGCGGTGCCGCGGCGGCCGCCCGCGCGAGCACGGCCATCCCGTCAGCTCCCGCCCGATCGGCCGCCTCGGCCAGCATCTCCTCGCGCGACTCGAAATGGGCGTAGAAGCCGCCATGCGTGAGGCCCGCCCGCTTCATGATCTCAGCCACGCCCGTGCCGCCATAACCGCTGCGCCGAATGGCGCGGGCGGCGGTCTCCACGATGCGCTCGTGGGTGGCTTCCTTGCGGCTGGGGGCGAGTTGCCTCGAGGTGGCGGCGCTCATATGATGATCATCATACAGACTTGGCGACTCGAGCGCAAGGGGTACGCGACCGGCCGGCTACTCGGCTCCGCCATGAGCCGCAAAATAAGGAAAGCCACGCGACCGGGAAATCCGCTGCGGCGCTTTCAGTTGCCTCCCTGGGCTCGATCCGGAAGCGGCAAGCCGCTGAAGGACGAGACCCATAAAAAACGGCCGGTGCTTTCGCACCGGCCATTGCCCCTCCTGGGCTCGAACCAGGACTCTCCTGATCCAGAGGGACCGCTATAACCAACCGAATTCCAGCAACTTCTAACCTTTACGCGAGTTCGTGTCACCCGATGCTGGAGTTTGTTGATTTTCCTGTTGTACTTTGCCGTAGTTCAGTCACTTAAATGTAGAGTCTTGCCGAATCCTATTCTCTCGTGAGCCGAGCGAGCGCGTTCCGGGCCTCGAGCACGTAGGGCTGGAGCTCTGGGTCGGCTCGACGCCAGACGTTCACCACAAATTGATAGGACTGATTCGCCTTCTCCCGCTGGCCCATACTTTCAGCGATACGGCCTAACTCCAGAACACCCAGCACGTATTGGTCGCCCGCCGCACTCCAAATCCAGCGATCGAGCACGGCTTGGGCCTCGGGGGTTCTGCCCAGAGCTTCGAGCACTCGAGCTTCCGTCAGCTTCTGGTAGTAGCAGTCGGTCACGATGCACAGCGTGTCCGGAATGGCTTGAAACAGACGTAATGCCTGGCTCGAGTCGGCTCGCACCAGGGCCAGATACGCGGTGGCCGCAGCGTGGAGATATCGGGCACGGAGCCGGGCGGTCGGTTCCCGCTGCCGCTGGGCTTCAGCTCCCGCCCGGACCGCGAACCGACTCAGTGAAGCCGAGTCTTTGCGGGCAAGCCACCAGGGTAATCCTGCGAGTGGTCGGGGCGTACCGAAGAAGCCGGCCTCGGCCCACGCTTTGGAAGACCGCAATGCATGTCCGAAGTGGGCTGCTGCAAGCGACTCCGGGATTGCGGCAAGGAGGGCAAGGTCGAGGAACACATCCCCGAATGCGCTGAACGGTGAGGCGTCCAGGTCGAGTAGCAGGCGCCGATCTACGGCGTACGCTTCCTTCAGATGACCGCGATAAGCCAAAAGGACTGCAAGGTACTGGTGGTACATCAACGTGTCGGACCACGGGTCCGCTCCAGTACCAGAGCGCTGCGCCAGCTCCCGCATGATCCGTATTGCCGCCTCCCCCGAATCAGCCCAGGGACCGAGGTGCTCCAGCCCGGCTCGAAAGAGCACCAGAGATGACGCGGTATCGATCAACCTGGCGGTCTCCGGGGCGTGGGATCTCGCGGAATCGAGCATCAAAGCGGCAAGTCGGATCGATGGCGCATTCACGTCACTGGGATCGAGGCTGAGATAAGCCTCGGCGTACCTCCTGGCGAGATCGGGACGATTCAACAGCATCGCCAGCCTGACGGTGTGCTCGTAGGCCGGAGCGAAGCCAGGATCCAGGCTGATGACCCGGTTGAAGGCCGCGAGTGCCGAAGCAGGCTGTGCTCCGAGAGGAGGAGGTGAGTGGTTTCGAGTCTCACCCAGCGAAAGCCATACCTCGGGATCAGCGGGATAGCGGCGCGCCGCCTCCTCCAACACAGAGAGAGCGCGATACCGGTATCGGATCAGATCGGCAGCAGCCGGAATGGTCGCGTGCTCAGCAACCATCCAGTACGAATCGGCGGCCACCACGAGGCTATCCTTCAGCGACAGCCCGTGATTGAGCGTCACGTACCTGGCGATGTAATCGTCCATCGGCCGGTATTCGCCCGAGGTGGGGACGTTCCAGCTGAGCACTAAGGCCATGCGGCGATAGGCGAGAACGAAGCTGCTGTCCTGCTCGATGGCGTGTTGATAATACACCAGGGCCGAGTCCCAGAGACCCCTGCGGTAGAATTGCTCACCGAACAGAAAGGCCTTCAGTGCGGGGAGTGAGCGCGAGCCGATGGATACCTGCCGCACTGCTCCGATCGGACGGCTCCGTCCCAGCACCTGAAGGATCCTGACGCCGAGCGAGTCGGCGAGGTCGCCCATGGCCGCGGTATCACCTTTGATCTCGAGATCGGGCTCGGCCCGGTTCCGGATCACATCCATCACGGTCGCCCTGAGGGTTACGGTGCCCCTCACTTGTCTGACGCTTCCGAACACCACCAGCCCAGCGCCGATGCGCTTTCCGAATGCTGCAGCCGACGCGGGATCAGCCCGGCCACGCCAGCGCCGGAGTCCCACGCTCTGCGAGACGGTGCGCAATGGGCCGGCACCGTCGAGATCCCGAGAAAGAATGTCAACGAAGCCCTCGCGCCAGATTTGGAGTGACGGATCGAGCACGTCGAACGGAGCGATGGCCAGGAGATTGGCATCGGTGAGTCGAGCCGGCCGGCTCCGCGAGAGCAGAAATCCGGCGGCAGCCAGCGCGGCCAGGCCGACGGCGGGGCCCCATCGGCGGAGCGCCACGAGTGAGCGGCGCGCGGTGGCGGTGGCCTCCGGCTGGGTCAGGGCCTGGGCGAACTCTCCTGCGGTGGTGAACCGGTCGGCCGGAACTTTGGCGAGGGCTCGGCTGATCGCTCGGTCCACCGCGGGAGGAACCGATTCACGCAGTACCCGGATGGACGGAACTGCATTGGCGAACCGTTTGGCCATGATGGCCTGCGCGGTTGGACCAGTGAACGGCGGCTCACCGGCCAGCATCTCATAGAGCACGCAGCCGAGCGAGTACTGGTCTGAGCGGCCATCCAGATGGTGCTCTCCTGCCGCTTGCTCCGGGCTCATATAGGCCGGTGTGCCAAGCGCGAGTCCGGTCTCGGTCAGCCGCTCTCCGCCTGCTACGCTGATGGCCAGCGCCAGGCCATAGTCAGCGACCACAGCGTCGCCGCTCTCCAAAAGTATGTTCTCAGGCTTAATGTCGCGGTGGACGATTCCTTGACCATGGGCGTAGTCCAGTGCATGGGCTACGTGCTGGGTAAGCCGTAATGCCTGTGCTAGCGGGAACTGACCCTCACGCTGCAGCCGTGCGCGCAACGTCTCTCCCTCCACGTAGGGCATGACATAGTACAGGAGTCCATCCGCGGCGCCTGAATCGAAGACCGGCAGGATGTTGGGATGGGCAAGTCGGGCTGCGATCTGGATCTCGCGAAGGAAACGCTCGCTGCCGAGAGACTGACCGAGTTCGGGCCTGAGGACCTTAATGGCGACCTGACGTTGATGCTTGAGGTCATGAGCGAGCATCACTACGGCCATGCCACCGCGGCCGAGCTCACGTACGACGGCATAGTTCTCGGAAAGAACGTGTTGGAGGCGGTTCAGCAGATCGGCCATACCTACCAAGATGAGTGCGGGGTCTAGCTTCGCTAGAGTCTGGCGAAAGAGGGCGGATCAGGGCCTAGGCACTCGTGACAAGCTGCCCTGCCATAACGAGAAGGCGGTACTGCTGCACCGGCATCGGCCTTCTGGGCTCGATCCGGAGGCGGCGCAGCCGCTGAGGACGAGATCGATAAAACAATGGCCGGTGCGGTGGCACCGGCCATTGCCCCTCCTGGGCTCGATCCGGAGGCGGCGCAGGCGCCGAAGGACGAGACCCCAAAAAAG
Source organism: Gemmatimonadales bacterium (assembly GCA_050733015.1). Lineage (GTDB taxonomy): Bacteria > Gemmatimonadota > Gemmatimonadetes > Gemmatimonadales > GWC2-71-9 > CAVVWJ01. The sequence goes on along the minus strand of JBOHSB010000327.1, from coordinate 29,093 downwards.
ACGCCCAGGGCTTTCACCCTGGGCATTGCCCCTCCTGGGCTCGAACCAGGACTCTCCTGATCCAGAGTCAGGCGTGTTGCCAGTTACACCAAGGGGCAGTACTGCCTTCAATTGTCATGGAGCTGAGGGGGATCGAACCCCTGACCTCTGCAGTGCGATTGCAGCGCTCTCCCAGCTGAGCTACAGCCCCAGGGTCCCGGTCCCGCGAAGGCCGTAAAGCTAGCGGGCGGGAGGAGTTCAGTCAACGCTGGCGCGGCGTGGAAACGCCAGGGAAATCGACTGCCTGAGCTGGCCTGGACCGGGCCCTCGCGTCGCTGCTCGCGTCCCACGTAAACTCCGCGTGAGACCGCATTTCCAGCATCGGCTGGACCGGCCCGGTTCTGCAGGGCCTGGCCCCCACGGGAATGCCGGACCTCCAGCCCTGCCCCGCCGCCCCCGTCCGGCTACATTCCCTCGTCTTTTCCCCGAGCCATCAGCGGCATGGATCTGCGCGACCAGCTCCAACAGGCACTCAGCGGCGCCTACCGCATCGAGCGCGAGCTCGGCCAGGGCGGCATGGCCACCGTGTTCCTCGCCGAAGACCTGAAGCACGATCGCAAGGTTGCGGTGAAGGTGCTCCGCCCCGAGCTCGCCGCCGCGCTCGGCGCGGAGCGGTTCACCCGCGAGATCCGCATCGCGGCGCGTCTCCAGCACCCCCACATCCTGCCGCTGCTCGACTCGGGACAGTCCGAAGGCTTCCTCTACTACGTCATGCCCTATGTCGAAGGGCAGAGCCTGCGCGACCGGATCGCCCGCGAGGGCGAGCTCCCCGTCCACGAGGCCGTTCGCATCCTCGTCGAGATCACCGACGCGCTCGGGTTCGCGCACGCGCAGGGCGTGGTGCACCGCGACATCAAGCCCGACAACGTGATGCTCTCGGGCCGCCACGCCCTGGTCATGGACTTCGGCGTGGCCAAGGCCTTGAGCGAGGCCACCGGCCGCCAGACGCTCACGACCGCCGGTGTGGCCCTCGGCACGCCGTCGTACATGGCCCCCGAGCAGGCCACGGCCGATCCCAACCTCGACCACCGGGTGGACATCTACGCCGTCGGCGTGGTGGGGTACGAGCTGCTCACGGGCCGGACGCCGTTCGCCGGGCTCACGCCGCAGCAGGTACTGGCGGCGCACGTGACCGAAACGCCGGCCCCCATGACGCGCTACCGGCCCTCGCTCTCCCCCGCCCTGCAGGCCGTCATCATGCGGTGCCTGGCCAAGCACCCGGCCGATCGCTGGCAGACCGCGCAGGAGCTGCTCGCGCAGCTCGAGCCGCTGATGACGCCGAGCGGCGGAATGACGCCGGCCCAAACCCAGCCGGTCGCCGCGATTGCCACGGCCCCGTCGACCCGCGCCACGAACCGACCGCTCCTCGCCGCCGGGCTGCTCGTCCTCGTCGTCGCGGGGGTGGTCGGGACCCGGCTGCTCCGGCCCCGGCCCACCGAGCTGACGCTGGGCCGCCGCACCCAGATCACGCTTGACCCGGGACTCGAGCTCGACCCGGCGCTCTCTCCCGACGGGACCCTCATCGCCTATTCCGCCGGGCCGCCGGGGGCAGGCAAGATCCTCGTGCGCCGGCGCGATGGCGGCAGCACCATCGCCGTAACCGCCGGCGTCAGCGGCGACCTCCGCCGCCCGCAATGGACGCCTGACGGTGCTCGCATCGCGTTCCAATCCGTGCGTGGCATCGAGATCGTTCCCGCCCTCGGCGGGCCGGTCCGCACGCTGGTGCAGGCGCCGGCCCCCGACACGGTGCAGGACGTGGCCTGGTCGCCGGACGGCCGCCGCATCGTCTACCGCGTGGGCGACAGCCTGTTCGTGCGCGACGTGGACGGGGGCGCGTCGCGGAAGGTGACCTCGGCGCCCGAGCTGTACGAGCCCGCCTGGTCGCCCGACGGGCGGTGGATCGCGTTCGTCTCGGGGAACCCGGCCTACCTCTACGGCCGCCGCTCCCAGCTCGGCAACATCGCGCCCAGCACGATCATGGCGGTGCCGGCCGCCGGAGGAGCGCCGGTCGAGGTAGCCGGCGGCACCGCCCTCAACCTGAGCCCGATCTGGCTTCGCTCGGGGCGGGAGCTGCTGTTCGTCTCCAACCGCGAGGGGGGCCGGGACATCTACCGGGTGGCGTTGACCTCCTCGGGCGCGCCGGTCTCGCCGCCGGAGCGGCTCACCACCGGCCTCAACGCCGCCACCATCAGCCTCTCGAGCGACGGGCGCACGCTGGCCTACTCTGCCTTTACCCAAACCCAGAACGTCTGGAGGCTGCCGATTCCGACGGCCGGGCCGGTATCGGCGGCCACCGCCACGCCGGTGACGACGGGTAACCAGATCGTCGAATCCATCGACGTGTCCCGCGACGAGCGCTGGCTCGCGTTCGATTCCGACCGCAATGGCAACCAGGACATCTTCCGCGTACCATTGGCCGGTGGCGAGCCGGAGCAGCTCACCAGCGATCCGGGCGACGACTTTCAGCCGGTCTTCTCGCCCGACGGCCAGGAAATCGCGTTCCACGGCTTCCGCCACGGGAACCGCGACGTGCTGCTCATGTCAGCGGACGGCACCAACCAGCGGACGGTGGTCGGCACGACGGCGCAGGACCGCGATCCGGGATGGTCGGCGGATGGGAAGCGCATGAGCTTCAGCGCCAACAACACCGGCCAGTACGAGATCTATACCCTGCCGCGCCTGGGTAATGGGTGGGGCAGCCCCACCAAGCTCACGTCCACGGGTGGGATTTTCCCGTTCTGGTCGCCCGACGGCCGCTACATTGCCTTCAACTGGACTCGCGGCGTGGAGTTCATGCCGGCGGACGGTGGCACCCCGCGCCTGCTGCCGATGACGGGACCGATTGCCGGGCGGGTCTCGGATTTCTTCGCCTACAGCTGGGATCCGGACAGCCGGCACGTCTTCACGCTCGTATCCTCCGACACGGCGCCGTTCCAGACGCTCTGGTCGGTGCCGATAGAAGCAGGCACGCCGCGGGAGCTGGTGACCTTCGACGACCCCTACACTGCTTTCGGCCGTGGCACGTTCGTGGCGCGCCGGCGGACGCTTTACTTCGCGCAGCTCAAGTCGGAGAGCGACATCTGGACGGCGGAGGTGGCACAGCGCTAGGCTCGCCGGCACCGTGACGCGACGGATCGAGCCCGGCTGGGACGAGCCCCGTCACCGCGCCACCCGGCGAATCTGGAGTATGATCACCAATGGATCTGACAAGCGGCACACCACTCTGGCCGACGCTGGTCGGTCTGCCGGCAGCCTATCCCCGGCTCCGCCGGGATCTGCGCTGCGACGTCGCGGTCATCGGGGGCGGGATCACCGGCGCGCTGGTGGCGCACCGGTTCGCCCGCGAGGGCATTCACGTCGTCCTGCTCGAGGCCCGGGAAATCGCCCGCGGCAGCACCGCAGCCACCACCGCGCTCATCCAGTACGAGATCGACACCCATCTCGTCGACCTGATCGATCGGCGCGGGGCGGACCACGCCGTCCGAAGCTACCGGCTCTGCCTCGATGCCGTCCGCGGCATCGAGGCGCTGGCCGAGTCTGGGAGCGACGGGTGCGGCTGGCGCGCCACCCGAAGCCTCTACCTGGCCAGCCGGCGCCGCGACCGCCAGATGCTCGAGCGGGAGCGACTCGCCCGCCGCTCGGCCGGGATCGAGGTCGAGTTGCTCTCGGAACGCGACATCCGTGACCGGTTCTCGTTCTCCCGCCCCGCCGCACTCCTCGCTCCCGTGGCCGGCGAGGTAGACGCATACCGCCTGACCCACAGCCTCCTGGCGCAGGCGGCTTCGGTCGGGCTCGAGGCGTACGACCGGTCTCCTGTAGTCAAGTACCTGAGCGAACCCGATGGCGTCGAGCTCCACACGGCCGCGGGCGCGCGCGTCCGGGCTCGAAAGGCGGTGTTCGCCACCGGATACGAGACCCCCGAGTTCCTCGAGCGGTCGCAGGTGCGGCTCCTCAGCACCTACGCCTTCGCCACCGAGCCGCTCGAGCATACCGAAGGCTGGGGGGAAGATCGGTGCCTGATCTGGGAGACCGCCCGGCCGTACTTCTACGCCCGCACGACGCCCGACGGCCGCGCGATCGTCGGCGGGGCCGACACGCCGTTCGCCACCGCGCACAAGCGGGGGCTGCTGCTCCGAAAGCGCTGCGAGCGCCTGGAGGGACAGTTCCGCACGATGTTTCCCGCCATCACGGCCGAAGCCGACTGGCGTTGGGGCGGGACCTTCGGGGAGACGGACGACGGGTTGCCCTATATCGGAACCGCGCGGCAATTTCCGCATGGCTACTTCGCGCTGGGCTACGGCGGTAACGGCATCACCTTCAGCTGGATCGCGGCGAACATCCTGCTCGACTTGTTCCTGGGCCGGCCCAATCCCGATGCGGACCTGTTCCGGTTCGACCGGTGAGCCCGTGGATGGGCTCATCCGGCCTGCGCCCACGACAAAGCGAGGACACGCTCGGCGCGCCCCCGCTTTATCCGCGTGCCGGGCGCGGTCTAACCGGCCACGACTTTCCCGAGCCGCTTGATCCGCTTCCCGGCGGCCTTGCGTGGCCCCGCGAGTTTGCGCGCCGCGCGCGCCCCCGCCTCCTCTGCCAAGGCGGCGGCACGCTTCCCGGCCGCCTTGCCGGCCGACTTGGCCTTTGCGCGCACGACCTTGCCGACCTCTGCGGCCTTCTTCCGTACACGCGGATCCGCCGCGGCCCTCCGCACCGCCTTTTGCACCACCGCGCTGGTTGCCAGCGCGACCACGGCCTTCGCTAATCGCTTCGTCCGGCCAGCCATTGAGCAGCTCCCGTGAATGGACGTGCAAATCTGGCCCGTACTTAGGCGCTATGCCGTAAGGCCCGTCACTTCTGTACTTTGGTGGAATTCACGCACCCCCGTAGCGCACACCTGCCCGTCGGGTGACGGGCGGATGGCGCGGCACCCCACGGGCAAACATGGGCCGGGTGAGATGCCGGGCAACACCCGGCTGTCCAGGCTGGGGAATCCGACGGCCCAGGCTAGGGATCCGACGGCCCGATGCCGGCGTTCACGCGGCAGGCAGCTCCGTCACTCATTGATACTGGATGTAATACGGCACCGGCCACAGCCTGATCACCTGCTCCGGCGTCATCATCGGCCTGTCATTCTTGAAGAACAGCTTGAATCCAGCATACTGCACCGGCTCGGGGACGATGAAAAACTTGTAGCCATCCTCCTTGAGCCAGGGCGCGCCGAACCCGTCCATGTCGACCACCACCTGAACTCTCGGGTCCAGCGTGATCTTGTCGTGGTTCGTCAGCATCCGCTGGGTGAATCGGTGGACGACGAGGACCTTGGGCGGGACCTTCTTGCGGTCGACGATGTCGGCCAGCAGGCGCACCGCGTAGTTCACGTCCGCCGCGTCCAAGGTTCCGATCCGCCGCCCGGGAATGCCGCCGAGCTTCATGGCAAACTCGGGATCCAGCGCCAGATGCACGTAGGGCCGCTCGAGGTACTTGACCAGGTGCGGCAGCTCGGCCGGCACGGTGCTGTGTCCGATCTGCACGTCCAGGAACACCAGCCAGCCCCGCTCCTCGGCCCAGCCAAGCACCTGCTCGATGGTCTGGTCCGAATGACGCAGCCGATACTTCGCTCCCGATCCCGGCTTCCCCTGTGCCACGGTGGCGATCAAGTGCAGGGCCGGCATCACCGGCCGGCCAGGATCGGCCTTGGCCCACTCCGTGGCCGTTCGCTCCAGCTTCGGCAGCATCTCTTCGGGTGGGATCTGTCCCAGGATGCCCATCCGGGTGGACTTGGGATTCCCGTAGAACGCGACGATCCGGTGCTCCGGCAGCAGCGACCCTGGAAGCGGGGCCGGGCCCTTCACGGGCCAGCGGGCCGAGTCGGCCGGGGTGAGCTGGTACGGGCGCCGCTCACCGGGGAGCCGCTTCCGGCCTGTCCGCTTGGCCGGCCCCGACGGATCCGCCGCCGCCGAGTCGGTGCGCAGGCTGTCGGCCGTTGCCACGGGCGCGGTGTCGGCCGGAACCGGCTTCGGGTCCGGGTGGACCAGGATGGGTTTGGGCACCCACGGATGCACCGCAGGTCCACTGTCGGTCCGGGCTGGCGCGGGACGCATAGCCAGGCGGACCGAGTCGGGTCCGCCGCGGTGGCCGGCGCTCCCCGGCTCCCCGCCGCACGCGGCGAGGTAACCGACCAGCCACAACACCCTGGCATTTCGGCGGCTTTTCATGGATCGGGAATCTACCATGCGCTCCAAGCCCCTCCGACGGTCCAACGCTCAGTTGGACTTCCCCGACACGCCCCGCGCCGCCAGCTGGCGGTCCTGCAGCCGCGACAGCGTAATCAGCGACACGATGGCCCCGATGAGCGCCAACTGCATGTCCCACTGCGTGTCCCACACGTCGCCCTGGGTCCCCAGGAAATCGGTGGCGGCGCCCCCGGCCCACAGCGCGGTCCAGAACTCGACGAGCTCGTAGAACGCGCTGAACGCCAGACAGAAGCAGACCACGAAGAACGGCAGCCAGCGGCTACCGGCGAGGGGCGAGCGGCGGATGAAGATCTCCCGCGCGAGCATGGCCGGAATGAAGCCCTGGGCCAGATGCCCGATGCGGTCGTAGTTGTTCCGGCTGAACCCGAACCAGCTCTCCATCCAGAAGCCCAACGGCACCTGAGCGTAGGTGTAGTGCCCGCCCAGCATCAGGATCAGGCAATGGACCCACACCAGGGTGTAGGTGAGCGAGGTCAGCCGCAGGTTGGGATACAGCCAGATCAGCACCGGCACGCCGATGAAGATCGGCGCTGTCTCGAGCCACCAGGTGAACCGGTCGTGCGGGTGGATGCCGGACCAGGCGAGCAGGCCCACCATGCTGACGAGCAGGGCCAGCTCGTAGCTCGACGGCTTGGCGCGCATCGGGCCTCCGGAAACGGGATGAGTTTGGGGCTGATGGTGGGTAAGGACAATGAAGGATAGAGGAGGTAGCGCCCGCGAGTCACCTCAAAGTCGCGTTCCCCGTCGCCCTCGCGTTACCCTATCGCCCTTAGGTCCGATCGTCCTATCGCCCGTTCGTCCTATCGCCCTATACCCCTATCGCCCGATCGTCCTATCGCCGTCTCGGCCTCAAAGCGCCTCACTCCACGAACGGTACGTCCACCACCATCCCATCCCGCGCGATGAAGGTATCGGGGAAAACCGCCCGCGCCTCCGCCAGCAGCTCCGGAGCGTCGCGGGTGTAACGGGGGCTGATGTGGGTGAGAACCAGGCGCCGCACGCCCGCCTCGAGTGCCACCCGGGCAGCCTCGGACGCGGTGCTGTGGCCGGTCTCCACCGCGCGCTCGGCCTCGTCGCCGCCGAACGTGGCTTCGTGAATGAGCAGGTCGGCCCCCCGCGCCGCCTCGATCAGGGCGAGATGCGGCCGGGTGTCACCCGAGTAGACCACGGTGCGGCCGCGGCGGGGCGCGCCCACCAGGTCCTCCGGGCTCACCGTCCGGCCGTCGTCCAGCCGCACCGTCTTCCCCCGGTGGAGCTCGCCCCACAGGGGCCCTTCGGGCACGCCCAGCTCGCGGGCCCGCTCGGGATGGAACCGCCCCGGCCGGGTGTGCTCGGCCAGCGCGTAGCCCACCGTATCGGCTCGGTGGTCGGTCTCAAAAACCACGATGTCGTACTCGTCCCGGCTCAGGCAGTCGCCGGGCCGCACCTCGACCACGGCGACCGGGAACTTGTTGCGCTCGATCCCGAGGCTCAGCGCGGCGGTGAGGATCCGCTCCGCACCGCGCGGCCCGAAGAGAGTCACCGGCGCGGTCCGGTCCTGGAGCCCCATGGTCCTGAGCAGGCCGATGATGCCGAGCATGTGATCGGCGTGGAAGTGGCTGAAGAACACCTCGGTGAACGAGAACCCCACGCCGTACCGCATCATCTGGCGCTGGGTGCCCTCGCCGCAATCGAACAGCATGGTCTCCCCCTCGCGCTGCAGGGCGAGTCCCGAGACGTTGCGCTCGATCGTGGGGCACGCCGCCCCGGTGCCGAGGAAGGTGACGGAAAGCATGGGGGGAAGGTAACGGAAGGTGGAAGGACGGAAAGACGGAAGGACGGAAGGACCCGCAGTCGGACCGGCGGATCGGCGAAGGTACGCCCGTGTTCTGTGGTGTGTTGGCCCGAGCGGTGAAAGCCTTCAGCGGGTCGACCGCAGCCCTGACTGGTTGCCTGACACTTCGACCGTCCTTCCGTCTTTCCGTCCTACCAGCCGTCCGTCCGTCAAAACAGCTTGATCGTCACCGGCACCTTCCCCGGATGCTTCTGCAGCTCGTCGAGCAGCCGCTTCATGCTCTGGCTCAGCTCGTGGATGTCGCTGTAGAAGACGGTATCGGTGGCAAACTTGCCGAGGGAGCCGCGGCCGCTGTTGACGCCGGACAGGACGCTGTCGAGGCGGGCGCTGGTCGTCGTGAGCTGCACCGTCATCGCCGAGAGGTTGCCGGTCAAGGTATCGGCCCGACCGAGGGTGCGCGCGAGCGCGGGGTTGGCCAGTGTGCTGTCGAGCCGGGTGCTCAGCGCCCGGAACGAGGCCATCGTCCGGGTCAGCTCCGCCGACGGCCCATTCTTGGTGTCGCTCAGCATCAGCATGGTGCGCTGGGTCGCCTTGAGGGTCGCCTGGAGCTCGTTCATCGTCTCGTACAGCTCGTCCGCCGTCTTCTTGTTCACGATGGCCTGCGCGCCGAGGAGGACACTGTCCGCGCGGTCGCCCAGCTGCGCCGCCCGGTCGGTGAAGCCCGTCTTCATGGTGCCGATGATGATCTGGTTCCGCGCGAGCGGCTCGGGCTCCTTGCCGGGGTCGAACTCGATGGCGGCATCGCCCACGAAGCCCACCGCCACCACCGACGCCGAGGCGTCGATCTTCGGCGTGATCTTGTCGGGCAGGCTGACCGACACGATCACCTTCCCCACCTCGGCCAGGGCGATCTTCTCGACCTTGCCGACCGGCACCCCCGAGATCCGCACCACCGAGCTCGCCTTGAGGTTGGCGGCATCGCGGAACTGGATCTTGTAGAACTTGTCGCTGTCCGAGCCGACCGACCGCCCGCTCAACCACGTCGTGCCGACGAAGAACAGCACGAAGGCGGCGATGACGAGGGTGCCGACGGTGGCTTCCTGCTTGTAGGCCAGGTCCATGAGTGGGCTCAGGCTGCGATGATGGCGCTGTGGAAGTCGCGCTCGAGGAACTCCTGTACCCGCGGGTCTTTTGACGCCAGGAACTCCTTGGGCGTCCCTTGCTGGACGATCTTCCCGCCGGTCAGCAGCGCGAGCCGGTTGGCCGTGCGGAACGCGCCCCGCACGTCATGCGTGACCATGACCCCCGTCACGCCCAGCGTCTCCGCCAGGCTCCGCACCAGCTCGTCGATGACGTCTGCGTTGACGGGATCGAGGCCGGACGTCGGCTCGTCGTAGAGCAAATACTTGGGGTTGCCCGCGATGGCGCGCGCGATGCCCACCCGCTTCCGCATGCCGCCCGAGAGCTGGGCAGGAAACTTGTCCACGGTCTCGGGCGGCAGGTTCACCAGCCTGATGCACTCCGCGACTCGCGCACGCGCGTACTCGAGGTCGCGATACTTGGAATCGTCGGTGATGCCGAGCCGCACGTTCTCGAACACGTCGTCCGAATCGAACAGGGCGCCGTTCTGGAAGACGTAGCCGATGTGCGATCGCAGCTCGGCCAGCTCGTGACGTTTGAGGCGGACGACGTCCTTTTCGTCCACGATGATCGTGCCGCTGTCGGGGTGGATCAGCCCGATGATGTGCTTGAGTAGCACGCTTTTCCCCGTGCCGGACGGGCCGAGCAGGGCGACCGTCTCGCCCTCCTGGACGTTGAAGTTCACGCCGTCGAGGACGACTTGCTTGCCGAACTTCTTGTGGACGTCGATGAGCTGGATCATTGGTTGAGCAGCAGCTTGGTGAGGATGACATCGAGCAGCAGGATCATGACCGAGCTGCTCACGACCGCGCCGGTGGTGGACCGACCCACGCCCTCGGCGCCCTGCTGGGTGTTGAACCCCATGTAGCACGAGATGACGGTGATGCAGGCGGCGAAGAAGAACGCCTTGACCACGGAGTAGGTGGCGTCGAACGAGCGCCAGAAGGTGCGGGCGCCGTAGGCGAAGTCCGAATCGGTGATCGGTAGCACCAGCTTCATGCTGAACCAGCCGGCGCCGATGCCCATGACGTCGGCGAAGACCGTGAGCACCGGGATCATGATCAGCCCCGCGAGCACCCGCGGAATGATCAGGTGCGAGGACGGCGACCGGCCCAGGCTCTCCAGCGCGTCGATCTGCTCGGTGACCCGCATCGTGCCCAGCTCGGCCGCGTAGCGGGCGCCGATCCGGCCCGCCAGGATGAGCCCGGTCAGCACCGGCCCCAGCTCCAACACGATGGACTCCACGATCACGCCGGCGAGATAGTAGATCGGTATCGTGCCGGTGAACTGGTACCGGGCCTGCAGGGCCGTCACGCCGCCCGCGAAGCCGGAGATGAGCAGCACGATGAACAGGCTGCCGACGCCGATGTTCCACGCCTCGGTGAACATCCGCGGCAGCCAGATGCGCACCTCGTTGAGGCTCCGCACCAGGTCCACCACCAGCATCGTCACCCGGCCGACGTGCGAGGTCGCGTTCAAGAACCAGCGGCCGACCAGTCGGGGGAGTGCGAGAGCTTCGGTGGCCATGACCGGGGAGGGGCTCCTGGTGGAGGGCAGTCGTCGCTGGCGGTACAGGGGCCCGGCGTGGCCGCACAACGCGTTGACCTCTATCTTCACCCCCCATGGCTCGCAAGTCCACCCCTGATCACGCGGCCACGTTTCGCCGTCGGTTGCTGCGCTGGTTCCGCCGCCACGGCCGGGATCTGCCGTGGCGCCGCACTCGTGACCCGTACCACGTCACGGTCGCGGAGTTCATGCTGCAGCAGACCCAGGTGTCGAGGGTGGAGGGGTACTATCACAGGTTCATCGAGCGCTACCCGACCGTCGAGTCGCTGGCGCGCTCCGAGCCCGCGATGGTGCGCGAGGCGTGGGCCGGGCTGGGCTACTACCGGCGGGCGACCAACCTCCACCGGTTGGCCCGGACCGTCGTGGATCAGCACGGCGGGGTCTTCCCGTCCGAGCCCGAGCGGCTGGTCGCCCTGCCCGGCGTAGGGCGCTATACGGCCGGTGCCGTGGCCAGCTTCGCCTACGAGCGGGCGACCCCAGCCATTGACACCAACGTGGCGCGGGTCATCCGCCGCGCTTTCCACCCCCGGCTCGCGCCCGGCCGGCAGGAACGCCGGCTGTGGGAGACCGGCGCCGCCATCATGCCCCGGCGAAACGGCGCGGTCGCCTGGGCGTTCAACCAGGCGATCATGGAGCTCGGCGCGCTGATCTGTACTGCCCGGGTAGCCCGGTGCGGCGAGTGCCCGGTGAAGGGGGTGTGCGCGACGGGCAGGCGGGCGAGGGGGCAGAAGGGCGATAGGGCGATAGGGCGACAGGGCGATAAGGCGAGGGCGCCGCGTAGGAGTCACCCTGAGCGCAGCGAAGGGGGCATACGCTGAGTTGAAGAGATGTTGACGAGGACATCCTAGCCTGATGCAATGCGCCGGGTGTTCTACGTCTACATCCTCGCCAGCGACAAGCGCGAGCTCTATGTCGGCATCACCAACAACCTGCTCCGCCGGGTCGCCGAGCATCGCGGCGGGGCGGACCCGTACCGGTACGTCTTCCGGCACGCGACGACGCACCTGGTCCACGTGGAGGCTGCGGGAGAGGCCCGGGATGCCATTCGTCGGGAGAGGCAGCTGAAGGGATGGACTCGCAGGAGGAAGCTCGCGCTGATCGAACAGACAAACCCGGCATGGGAGGACCTGGCTGCCGGCTGGCCGGCGGGTTGAGCTTCGGCCCCTTCGCGGAGTTTGCCCGGGCGAAGCCAGGGCTCAGGGTCACTCGAGCGCTGCCCTATCCCCTCACCATCGCCCCCGCCACCAGCGCCACCAGCGCCAACGTCCCCGACACCGACCCCACCACCCGCTGGCGCTGCCGCAGCTCGTCGAAGTAGGCGGCGCCCGGGCCGGAAGGATCGAGCCGCGACAGCTTGGCCGCGGTCGGCAGGCCGATCAACAGCACCAGCAGCGCACCCGCCACCCCGGCTCCTTGCATCACCAGCAGCCAGACATTGAATCCAGCTAGCTCGTCCGTCCGGCCGGACACCGAGAACGTCAAAATGAGCCCCGAGAGCACGGCGAGCAGCGCGCCCGGCGCCACGATGACCCGGTGAGCCGCCGCCTGGGCCCGGGCGACGGCGCCCAGACCGGTCCGATCCTCCCGTTTGCTGGCAATCCCCACCACCATGGCTGCCAGCCCGCCCCCCAGCCACATGGTGAAGCCAAGCAGGTGGAGGAATAGCCACACGCGGATCATGGATGGACCATAGGGGATCAGGTCGTGATCGAGGAGAGGAAGGCGCCGTCGATGGGTTGCCGCCCGCCGAAGCCCGCCTCGATCTCGTGCCAGTGGCTGATGCGGTCCTCACCCAGCCGCCAGCAGAGGAAGATCGGCCGGTCCTCACGGAGCGAGTAGAAGTCCACCAGGCCGGCCTCGAATCCCTTGAACACGCAGCCGATGGCCTCGAGCTCCTGGAGGTAGCGATTGATCCGCTCGGCGTGCGTCGTCACTTCGTCGCGGGCGGCCACCAGCTCCTGCGTCTCGCCCCAGTCCGCCCGCGCTCCGCCGGTGAGGATCTCGAACCGGCTCACTGCTGCGCGCCAGGCCGGGTACTCCGACGTCAGGTCCTGGACGATCCGCCGCACCAGCGGCAGGGTTCGCTCAGCCTCAGGAAGGGTGAACAGCTTGAAGTCGGACATGACTACCCCCAGATGATCTCGACCCCTGGCACCTGTTCCGGATGGCTGATGAACCCGATCACCAGCCCCTCGCTATCCACCACCGTGATGGTAGGCCGGAGGTGCGACTCGCTCGAATCGAGGTCCATCCGCACCTGGTAGCCGGTCAGCTCCTGGTCGGGCCGCACCACCGGCGAGTTGGTCCGCATCAGCGAATCGGCCCGGGTGTGCCACGGATGCTTCCCCTCGGCGAGACACCGGGTCACGAGGTCGCGGTCGCTGAGCGTGCCGAGAAAGCGGCGCGTGCGGTGGTCATCCACCACCGGCACGACCGAGATGTTGCGGGTCTTGAGCATGATCGCCACCTCGCTGGCCATCGCGCCGGCTACCGCGACGTGGGGATCGGCTACCATCACTTCCGAAGCTCTCATGTCGCTGAATTTGCGCCGATCGAGGTGGGGGTCAAGCCCGCGCCGGTGAAGTCGCGAGCGCCTCACGCGCGGCCCGGTAGCCGTCCTCCGCGTAGCGGCGCACCCGATCGACCTGGAAAGTCGCGGTCCGATCCACCAAGGGGCGAACGTACCAGAGCGGGGGCCGCGCGGGGTCGGACCGCCAGGCCTGGAGCAGTGCCGCCGTGTGTGCCGCCATCATTGTGCCGAGGGCCTCGTCGTGCGCGCGCACCATCGGGGGCAGCACGACGGCCGGGCCCGGCGGCAGATCGTTGCCCGGCCCCACGTCCACCGCCACGACGGGCTCGGCGACCACGAGGGCGGCCGCCGCCAGCGGCAGCACTCCGCGGAGCCCGCCGTCTCCGCACCGCCGGCCGGCCAGGCCTACAGGTGGATAGTAGAGTGGAAGCGCGCAGGACGCGCAGAGGACATCGACCAGCGGGGCATCGATGCCGCCCGCGCCAAACAGCAGCAATTCACTCGAATCGAGGTCCACCACCGCCACCGTGAGCGGAACCGCGAGATCGGCGAAGCGGCGGGCCGGCACTAGCGCTTCGATGGCGCGGCGGAGCGGCGCCGGCCGGAGCAGCGAACGCGTGAACAGCCCGAATACCAGCGCGAGCGGCTCCCGGACGATCCCGGCCGCGCCGACAGCCACCAGCCGGTCCAGCAGCGCGTCGGGCGTCGTCCCCGCCGCGAGTCCGGCGGCGATCACCGCCCCCATCGAGGTCGCCACGTAGCGGGCGGGCACCAGCCCGGCCTCCCCCACCGCCCGAGCGGCGCCGAGGTGCGCGGCCGTCTTGGCGCCGCCGCCGCTCAGGACCAGCGCGACCCGGTGGCCATTCATGCCCGGCGCTTGCCCAGCCGGTGCGCCTCGGCGCGCTGGTAGCGCTCGCGCTCCTGGGCGGTCTCCGGCACCAGCCGGGGCACCCGCCGAGGCTTACCGGTCTCGTCGATCGCGACGAACACCACGTGCGCCGTGTGGGTATGGCGCCGCTCGCCCGTGCTCACCGTCTCCGCGTGCACCTCCACCGTGATGTCCATCGAGCTGTTCCCCACGAAATCCACGGTGGCCTCGCAGGTGACCAGCGAGCCGACCCGAATCCGCTCGCGGAAGTCCACCCGGTCGATGCTCGCCGTCACGGCCGGTCCGCCCGCGTGCCGGATGGCCGCCACGGCCGCCGCCTGATCAACCAGCGCCATCAGCTCCCCCCCGAACAGGTCGCCCAGCACGTTCTGCATGTGGGGCATGACGAAGGTGGTGATGGTGCCGACGCTGGAGGACATGGAGCGGGAGGCAGGATGCATGGGCGGACCGGTAAAAGGACGGAAAGACAGAATGACTGAACGACGGAACGACCTAACCACGAACCACTAGGGTGTTGGTTGAGCCACAGGCGGTCGACGCGGGTCCTTCCGTCCTTCCGTCCTTCCGTCCGTCTAGTAATCCACCGGACGCAGATAGTACTCTCCGATCGCCGTCGCGCTCAGCATGGCGACGGTGGGAAGGCGCCGCTTCCAATGGGTGGAATCCAGGCGCTTGCGGACCAGCTCGACCTCCTCCTCCGAGAATCCCAGCGCCATGATCTCCGGAGCCTTGTAGCCGAGCAGGATCCAGTGGAGGATCGCATCGGCCCGGGGATAGCTGATGCCGAAATCGCCCTCGTCGGTCTGACCCTTGATGAGATCGGCGCTCGCGGGCTTCGACACGATCACGTCGGGCACGCCTAGATGCCGCGCGAGCGCCCAGACTTGGGTCTTGAACAGATCGCCGATGGGATTGACCGGGGGAGAGTCGTCGGCGTGCCACGTGAAGTAGCCGAACAGGCGCTCGGTCTTGTTGCCCGTGCCGAGCGGCAGCGCGCCGTGGGCCGCGCTGAGGTCGAACAGGGTGATCATCCGGGTCCGTGCCATGATGTTGCCGAGCCGGCCCGGGCTGGGCGTCTCCTTGACGGCGCCGGCCAGCCCGTCCACCGCGGCGCTGATATCTACCGTCTCCGCCGGAATACCCAACGTGTCGATCACCAGCTGCGCGTGGGCCAGGCTCTCGGGGCTCGAGGTCCGGTAGGGCATCCGGACGCCCAGCACGTACGGGGCCCCGACCGCTTCCGCGGCGAGGTAGGCGACCAGCGAGCTGTCGACCCCGCCGGACAGCCCGATAACGACGCGCTCGAACCCTCGGCGCCGCTGCACCTCGTCCCGGATGAACTCGACCAGCCACCGGCGCGTGAGCTCGGGGTCGATGGCGAGCGGGTCGCGATCGGGCCGAGCCCGCATGGCGATGGGCGGGAGTGCGGGGCGGGCCGTGGGGCGCGCGGCAGGCCGAGCCGGTGGTTCGCTACTGCCGGATGCCGCCGTTGATCCTCCTGCCGGTCGGCCGCCGCGCCGCGCGTCGTGCAGCGACCCGAGCAGGTGAGGCAGCCGCATCTCCAGATCCGAGAGCAGCGGGAGGTCGGCGCGCGCCCGCGTGATCTCCTCGAAGTCGAGCGTCGTCTGCAGGACCACCTCGTCGAACACCGGCGCCTCGGCCAGCAGGTCGCCCCGCGGGGTGGCCACCAGGCTGCCGCCGGGAAACGCCTTGCCGCCCTCGAATCCCACGAGCTGGGCCAGCGCGACGTAGACGCCGTGCTCGCCCGCCATGTCCTGGACGATCCGGGTCCACCGCCCGAGGCTCCCCGGCCGCCCCGGCGACTCCTCGGACGAGACCACGCCGCGGGCCGGGCTAGCGCTCGGAATGATGATGAGTTGGGCACCGCTCAGCGCGGCCAGCATGGGCGTGAAGGAGTGCCAGGCGTCTTCGCAGATCAGAATCGCGGCCCGGCCCCACCGGGTGTCGAAGGCCTGCACGCTCCGACCGGGCTCGACGAACCGCTCCTCGTCGAACACGCCGTAGGTCGGGAGGAAGATCTTGCGATGGACATGGCGTACCCCGGCTTCCGGGCCGCCGAGGGTCGCGTAGAGGGCCGAGTTGTAGAGGCGGTTCTGGTGCACCTCGTAGAAGCCGAGGGCGACGTCCAGCGGCGGCGCCTGGGCATCGCGGTGCTGGCAGCTCAGGTCGTCGAACAGCTGGTCGGCGCTGACGGCAAGATCGCGTACGCCGCCCTCGAGAAAGTAGCCGGTCAGCGCAGCCTCGGGCGCGACGATCAGCTCCGGTGGCTCGACCTGTCCGCCAACCTCGCGGAACACGGCTCCGAGCCGGCCGAGATTCTCCTCGTAGGCTCCCTTGCGGGGGCGCAGCTGGGCGATCGCGAGGCGCAGCACGGCCGAAATCTATACCTCGTCAGAAGGGGATGCAGGGGGATAAAGCGGACTACTGCAGACGACTTCTCCGAGGGGAACCGTGGCGGCGAGTCGTCGCCCTCGGCCTGCTCGCGGATCGGAAGCGTCCGTTTCACATCGAGCTCGAGTGCCCGATCTGGATGCTGCCGCCGATGTGCTGGTCCATGACCTGACGGGAACCAGCTCGAATTATCGGCGGCGAGACGGGAGTGCGACGTCTGAGCCGGGGCGATGCTCAGGGCGGCCGAGAGGCTTGGAAAACTGGAGTGCCCCCACCCGCCGAGGAAACGGCAGGAGGGGGCGGAAGAGCAGCCGGCGTTACCAACCTACACCAATTTCCTCTTCGGGAACGGGTACATCGGAGCGATGCGCTCCTCCAATTCCTCGCTGCTCAGCTCGACGACCGAAATCTCCTTACCCGTGGCGGCCTTGATTTGGGCTGCCTGCTCCCGGGTAAGCTCCAGGCGGACGTGCTTCTGCTCCGGCATGGTGCCCTCCTCTCAGGATGCAGTCCTGCACTAGAAAGCATACCGGGGCAGCGTGAAACTCCCGTCAATCCTCTCTGATACCTCACGTGACCCGACGCCCAGTCTGGCTCTCGTCTCCGCCGCCTAGCTCGCCCCCGCGCTCCTCGCCGTCCTCAAGGAGTACGCCCGGGGTATCGGCGGCGGCGAGTCGCCCGATCCCCGCGGATAAAGTTACCTTCCAACATGCTTTGGTACATCGCCGCGGGCAGCGCCATCGGGGGGGTCAGCCGTTATCTGCTGGGTGGATTTCTCCAACGGCAGGCCGCCGGGATCTTCCCCATCGGCACCCTGGTCATCAACATCTCGGGGTCGTTCCTGCTGGGACTGATCCTGCGCTACGCCGTCGAGACCCCGACCCTCACGCCGGAGGCCCGCGCGTTCCTCACGGTCGGGTTCTGCGGCGGGTACACCACCTTTTCGACCTTCAGCTACGAGACGGTGGCCCTGATGGAGGACGGCCAGTGGCCCCGCGCCGCCCTCTATGTGGCCCTGAGCGTCGGTCTCTCGGTGCTGGCCGCGTTCCTCGGCTTCGCCGCCGCGCGCGAGCTGGTGCTGGTTCGGTTGAAATGACGGCCCCCGGACGGGAGCGCACGTGCACGGCCTGACCGGCGAGCGCACCCTGATGCGGATTCACATCGGCGAGCGGGACAAGTATCGCGGCAAGCCGCTGTACGAGGCCATCGTGCTCCTGCTTCGCGAGCGCGGCTACGCCGGCGCGACCGTGTTGCGCGGCATCATGGGATTCGGCGCCAGCGCCGGCATCCACAGCGAGAAAGTGCTCCGCCTGTCCCTCGACCTGCCGCTGGTGGTCGAGTGCGTGGAGACTGCGGAGAAGATCGAAGCGATCCTGCCGGAGCTCGACCGGATGATCGGCGGCGGACTGATCACCTTGGAGCGGGCGCAGGTCGTCATCTACCGTGGAACCGATTCCCAGACTGGAAGCTCATGACCACACCCGTACAGGCCCTGCAAGGGGTTCCGAACGCCTGCCAGTTGCTTCCCGGCGTGGTCACCGGCGGACAGCCATCGGCCGCCGCGCTCGCGGGGTTCAAGGCTGCCGGAGGACGGATTGTGCTGGATCTGCGTGATCCGATGGAGCCCCGACCTCTCGATGAGGCAGCCGAGGCTCGCTCGCTCGGGCTGGACTATCGGGTGGTGCCCGTCACTCCCGGCACCATGACGGACGACACCCTGGATCGCGTGCTCCACGTGCTGCGGCAGGCCGGCGACAGTCTCATCTTCGTCCATTGCGGGAGCGGCAATCGGGTCGGGGGCGCCCTGCTGCCCTACCTCGTCCTGGACCATGGGCTGGAAGAGGACGACGCCGTGGGCGAGGCCATGCGGGTGGGGCTCCGAAGCGCGGAGCTGATGGAATGGGGGATGGACTACGCCCGACGTCACCAGGTGCCCTGAACCGCCGTCGAGCTGCTCGAAATGAAAGAGGCATGATCCAGGGATCATGCCTCTTTCGTTGTTACCGCCGGCGGACTCCGCCGCCGCCACCACCACCGCCGCCTCCACTACCGCCACCGCCACTTCCACCGCGCATCCCTCCTCCGTCGGATGAGGACGGCGCCGAGCGAGCGGGTGGCGAATAGCTGCCACGATCACCTCCGCGATCTCCCCCACGATCGCTGCCGCGCTCCACCAGGCGGGGCTCGGAGCTGGGTTGGGGCTCCGAGCGCGGGGCGGCGCGGGGCTCCGGACGGTACACGCCACTCGCCTCTCCCGACTGCGGCTCCGACCGGCGAGTGTCGGGCTGTGCGTCCGGACGGCTATCAGGACGGCTGTACCCGCCACCCGATGCGCCCCGGCCAGCCGAGCCGCCGTCGTCCGGACGGGAGCGCCGCGCGTCGATCTCCGGCGCGGAGCGCCGGTCGCCACCGCTAGCCTGGGGCGGCCGGTCCACGGCTCGCTGCGGCGTGTCGTCGGAGCGGTTGGGACGGATCTCGGTCGGCAGGTTGCGGCGATCGGTCCGGTCACGGCTGTCGGGGATGATGCTTCTCACCTGGTCCGGCTGCCGCGCGCGCCGGGCATCGATGCTCGGCTGACTCAACCGGTTCTCTCCCCGGCGGCCACCGTTGGCCTCGGGCGCCCGAACCGGCGTGCGCTCAGTCGAGCGATCGTCGCCCCGGCGTGCCGACCTGGCGTCACCCGACGGCACCTTGCCACGCCCTTCGACAGTCGGGCGGGCGTCGCCCGCAGGCCGCGGATCAGTGACCCGCCGAAGCGGATTCCCGTTCGCCGGCTGGCGGTCTCGAACCACGGGAGGCATATAGACCGTATTCACTGCGCGGCCGAACTGGTACCGCCGGTCACGGTAGTTACCCGCGCTGGCGTCCGCCAGGCGGAAACGGTATGGCGTATACGGCCCGCCGAAGTTGCGGTTGCCGTAGTAGCCGCCATAGTACCGATTGCCGTAGTAATTGTGGTTGTAGTACCCGCCGTACGGATAGGCGTACGAGTTGTAGTAGCCTGGGTAGTAGAACGGGCGGTAGTAGTACGGTCGGTAGTAATAAGGGTCGTAGAAGAACGGGTCGTAGAGCGGATCGTACGAGGCGTAGAACGGATCGTAGTAGCGCCGGGACGGCCGCCCGAAGAACAGGCCGATGGACACGCTGTAAGGCGACCCGTAGTACGAGCGGCCGCAGAAATACGAGTAGCCGCAGCCGCCGTACGACCCGTAGTAATCCGAGTAATACCCCGAGTTGTACTCCGAGGCGTAGACCACCCGCTCGAGCACATCATACGTCAGGATGTCGTAGTCGAAGCTGTTATCCACCATCCGGCGGACCAGTTCGTTCAGGTCCTGCTCCGGGTCGGAGGACAGCCGCTGCGGCGCCAGGTTGCGGTAGTCCCAGTGATCGCCCAGGACGAATTGGTCGAACTTGAACGGATCGTGGGAGACGCCGGCGTACACGGTGCCTCGGCCGCGGTCATTGTCCACCGTGAACGACTCGCGGCCGCCCCGCCCGCGAATCTCGTACTTTCGGCCGCCGCGGACGAAGTTGTCGTCGCCCGGGTCCAGCGGAAATAGCACGCGCAGATGGCCGTTGGGGTCGACGTGCATCACCAGGAGGTAGCCGTCTTCGCGGGTGCGAACCTGCACCTTGGCGCGGTCACCCGGAAGGAACCGGCGATCGTTGTTGATCCAGATCTGGATCGCCGGATCGTCGCCGCCGGTGCCCCGGACCGCCGGGCTGCCCGGGGTCCCAAGGGCAAGAAGGGGAAGGAGCAAGGCCGTAATCATGGCACCCTCCGGACTACTGCTGTTCCAACGTGGAAACTTCGACGAGGCAAGGCACTGTCAGACGGATGGTTATCGCAGTTTCTGACTGCCAGCACTGTGCCACCGTGTACCTGCATGATTCCACAACACTTAGGTTTGCCGGCCGGTTCCCGGTCGTCCTCTTTGGAGCACTTTTTGGAAGCCGGTGTCACCATTGATGATGCCTAGGCGACCCCGGCGGTCGCCTACGGCTTGCTGGTCTCACGGCCCCCGTTCCAGCGGTGCCAGTAGAGGCGCATCTCGGTGATCAGGGCGCCGTCGGTCTCGCAGAACATCGCCCCGCGGGCGTCCACCCACTCGCCGGTGCGCTTGCGCCGGAAGACGCACTTGAACTCGGTCGAGAACCAGGGTCCCGCAGCGTAGATCTCACCCGAGGTGAAAGTGATCTCGGATTGGCTATAGGGAACATCCAGCCACCATCCCCGGATGGCATCCACGCCTCGGAGCGGCTCCGAAAACGGGGTTTCGACGAACACCGCCTCGGGGGCAAAGACCGACATGATCTGATCCACGCTCGGCTTGGCCCAGCCATTCCCGAAGCTATCGACCAGTGCCCGTCCGAGCGCATGGGTATCAGCCGCTTGCCCAGGTGCCAGGGCCTGGGGAACTTCCTCGGGGCACATGCCTCTCAACATACATGTTTCGCGGACAGTCCGCGCCGTGACGAATTTGGCACTCGCTCCCATCCGGGGAGCGGAGCAGGTCGGCGTGCCCTCACGGTACCCTGCCTCGGTCGAAGGCGCAGTGGCCGCAGTGAGTTGGCCCAGGATCACCCTGGCGCTGACGCTGGCTGTAACCGGGCCGCTCACGGCCCAACAACACGAGGGCGACGAGGCCTGGAACGGCGGCCGGCTCGACCAGGCCCGGCAGGCGTACCAGCAAGTGCTCGCGGGAGATTCCACGGCCTTCGTCGCCAACCTGCGGTTGGGACTCATGCTCGCGTGGAGCGGGAAGCTCGATTCCGCGCTCGCGCTGATCGCGCGGGCGCGCCGGGCGGAGCCGCGGGAGCCCGAGGCCCGCCTGATCGAGGCCAGGGTGCTGGCCTGGGACCGCCAGTTCGGACCGGCGATGGCGCGGTATGACAGCGCGCTCACGGACCAACCCGGACTGGTCGAGGCCGAGCTCGGACGGGCTCGAATCCACGCCTGGCGGGGCAACCTCGAGGCCGCGGAGCGCGGATATCGCGCGGTCCTCACCACCGAGCCCCGCAATGCGGACGCGTTGGCGGGCCTGGGCTACGTCTACCATTGGCAGGGTCGCGACGGCCCGGCCGAGCGGCTGGCGGTCCAGGCGCAGGCCGCGGATTCGACCAACGTGTCCGCCCGCGACCTCGCCCGAGCCGTGCGTGGCGCCGCGCGCCCGGCGACCGAGATCTCGGCCAACTGGAGCGACGACTCGGACGAGAATACCAGCTTCTGGCAGACCATCGCCGGCAGCGGGCCGGTGGCGCCTGGCCTCCGCGCCTTCGGCAACGTGGGCGTGCTCGAGGCCACCGATCCCTTCCGCAGTGCCACCCGATTCGGAGGCGAGGCCGGGCTCATCTGGTCGCTCGGAGACGTTCAGCTCACTGGCGCCGCCGGAGGTCGTCGCCTCGTGCCCGAGATCGCCGCGGCGCGGACTGCCGCGACCTACCGCGGCCGGCTGAGCTGGCGACCCGTGCAGAGACTCGGCGCCAGCATCGGGTATGCGCGCTCCCCGTTCGACGAGATCGCATCGCTCATGGAGCGCGATCTCAACCTGGAGTCGCTCGAAGCCGGGTTCGACGCCGCGCCTGCGCGTGGGCTGAGTGTCTTCGGGGGCGGTGGTGCCGTCTGGTTCAGCGACGGGAATCACCGGACCCAGGCGGCGGGCGGCATGATCCAACGGGTGAGCGGTGGTCTATTCGTCGGAGCCTATGGCCGAGCGCTCGGGTACAGGCGAATCGGACTGGGCTACTTCTCCCCCGACCGGTTTCACCTACTCGAAGGCGTGGCCGGTTACAACCTGGAGACCGCCGGGTGGGATGGCCGCTTGAGCGCCGGGCTCGGCGGGCAGCAGATCGGCCGGGCCGGCACCAGCCAGACCGAGTGGCACGTGGACCTGAGGCTGGGGCGGCGATGGGGAGTGGGCAACCGGGTGGACCTGTTCGGCAGCGTGACCAACAGCGCGGTGAGCTCGACCAGCGGAGCATTCCGATTCGGGACGGCGGGGGTGTCGGTGCGGGTGGGGATGTAGACAGAAAGACGGAAAGACGGAAAGATGCTCGAGGAGATCGCTCATGGGCGCGGGAATCTATCTCGTGCGATAAGTCTCGAAGAAGCCCCGGCCAGTGTCACTGACCTCCGCGCCCGCGACCCGTCCCGACAGCCTGAAGCGCCCGCGCATCTGGAAGAACACGCGCCGGAAGGCCGACGCGCTCCTGTCGGTCGCGATCGCGTGCTCAATGTCGACGGTGAGCCGCACGCTGTCCGCGCCCCGCGTGGCGACGAGGGAAAACCGCGCGGGCGCCTCGGCTCCCCGGGCGCCCTCTGCCGCCACCGCGCCTTCGTACGCCAGATGATCGAATTGGAGTACCTGTCGCACGCCGAGGGAGTCCACCAGGCCCAGGAAGAACGGCGAGGTGACGGCGCCCGCTCCCGGCTGCCTCCGCGCCGGCCCGTACACCCCGCCGTACAGCAGGCTGAGCGACGCGCCTCGCGCGGCGCCCCACTCCCAGGTCACATCGCGCCACACCCCCCAGTTGTGATCGTGATAGGCTCGTGCGCCCTCCAGCCGGTCACAACGGCCGCCGATGCAGATCGTGCCCCGACCGATGGCGCTCAGGCCGGGGACCACGTAGCCCGACACGAAGTCGTCGTCGCGCAGCTCGACCGGAGGGAAGTAGCGATTGGGCTCGGGTCGGACCTCGAGGTCGAGACGCAACGGCCCCGCGGGTCCCGACGCGCGCGCCACGAGACGGTACACGCCGTCCCGCTGGCGGACTGTGCTGGCTCCGATGGTCAGATCGGCCCTCGCCGTGTCCAGCGCGACCCGGCTCGATGGAACGTCCCCCACGAAGCGATCGTAGCGGCCGTCGGCACGGCGGTGGGTCACCAGCAGCCGGCCTCCCCAGCGCCCCGTCGGCACCGCCCCGCCTACCAGGTAGGTCACGTACCACCATTCCCGGGGCGAGACGGTGAGGTTGAAGTAGTGCCACTCCCCCCAGCTGCTGTCCGGCTTCGGCGGGATGTGGAACCGGTCGAGCTCGTCGTAGAGCCGCTGCGGCGTAGGCGCGACCCAGGCCGAGTCGGCGGGCGAGTCGCGCCAGCTACCCTGGCGCACGTTCAGGCCGGTTCCGAGGGCGGCCGCGCGGCTCGGGATCTCGCCGCCGGCCCGCACCGCCGTGGGCCGGCAGGGCGTGGACGCCTTGCACAGGTACAGCAGCTTGCCCTCGATCGCCGGTGCCACGGTGCGCACGCTGCCCGCCTGCCGGGGGCCGCCGAGCACCAGCCGGGTCAGGAAGCGCGCGCGGTCGATGGCGAAGAACATCCCGCCCAGTCCGCCGGTCCGCATGGCCTCTACGTCGATGCCCTGCGGCAGCACCGTCACCTCACCCCCGCCCACCAGCGAGACGTCGCGGCTCTGGTCCAACATCGCCTCGCCGACCGAGAGCAGCACCACCATCACGCCCACGCCGATCGAGAAACCCAGCAGGAGGAAGAGGGAGCGAAGCCGCCGGACCCAGAGATGGCGGAAGGCGAGGGTGAGCAGCATCAGTCGCGAATGGCGCCGTCGAGCATGTGAATTACCCGTCCGGCCTCGGCGGCCAGGCGGTCGTCGTGGGTGACCACGACCAGGGTGGTGCCGCCGGCGTTGAGCCGCCGGAACAGGTCGAGGATCTCCTGCCCGGTCCCCGCGTCGAGCTCCCCGGTGGGCTCGTCGGCGAGCACCACCGCCGGCCGGTTCGCCAGCGCGCGGGCGATGGCCACGCGCTGCATCTCGCCGCCCGACAGCTGGGTCGCGCGGTGCTCGGCGCGGTGCCCGAGCCCTACGAAATCGAGCAGCTCACGCGCGCGGTCCTGCCGCTCGGCGCGGCGCACCCCGGCCTCCGCCATCGGGAGCTCGACGTTCTCCCGCGCCGTGAGGACTGGCAGCAGGTGAAAGCGCTGGAAGATGAACCCCAGCCGGGTGAGGCGAAGCCGGGTCAGCGCGCTGTCGCCCAGGGTGTCCAGCCGCGTGCCGAGCACCTCCACCGATCCCGACGACGGGATGTCGATCCCGCCGAGCAGCTGCAACAGAGTGGACTTGCCGCTCCCCGACGGTCCCGCGATGGCCACGTAGTCGCCCCGGTCGACCCGCAGCGACACGCCGCGGAGCGCGTGCACCGTCTCCCCATTCATCGGGTAGTCCTTCGTGAGCTCCCGTCCGAGCAGGGGCGGCGCCGTCATGTCGCTTCCGCCCGCAGCGTGGCCGCGATCGGAGCGCGCGAGGCGAGCCAGGCCGGGTACAGGCCGGCGAGCGTCCCGGTCACGCACAGCACCAGCGCCGCGAAGGCCAGCGTGTCCGCGCGGGGCACGAAGAACGAGAACGCCGCCGGCAAGCCGGGGAAGCTGGTGAGGATGGCGTCCAGGTATCGCGCGGTCGCGAGGCCCAGGGCGGTGCCGAGCGCCGCGCCGGCCAGCGTCAAGGTGGTCCCTTCAGCCAGCACCTGGGCGACCACCGTCGCGCGGCTCACGCCGATGGCGCGGAGCGTGGCGATCTCGCCCAGACGCTCGTTCACGGTGATCGTGAGCAGGGTGGCGATCAGCAGCACGGCCACGATGAGACTCATGCTGCCGAGGATGTAGGACAACTGGCGGAAGTAGACCAGGCGCTCGCGAAAATGCGCGACCAGATCGGCGACGCTGTTCACCTCGACCTGCGGAAACCGCTGCCGCAGCCGGTCGGCCAGCATCGGCACGGCGCGGTCCTCCCGGGCCTTCACCAGGATCAGCGAGGCGCGGTCGGCGGCCGCCTGCCGCGCCAGGCGCTGCATGAGTGGAAGCACCGTTCCCACCGACGGCTGGCCGCGGTAGTCGTAGAGCCAGCGAACGAGGCCTCGGACCACGAGCCGCCGGCCCACGGCGGCCGTGACCACCTGGGGATCCAGCCGGCCGACCAAGGTGACCGTGTCGCCGATGGAGGCGCCGAGGAGATGCGCGGCCGGCTGGCTCAGCACGACGCCAAACGAATCGGCCGGGGTCAGGTCCCGGCCGGCGCTCAGCTCATACAAGGACTGGGCCTCGGGCTCGATACCGTAGCCGAACAGCGTCACCAGCGAGTCGGGGGTGCGACCGTAGACCGAGGTGCCGAGCACGGCACCCGCCCCCGCCACAGCCGGATCCCGGCGCAACACGGCGACGATTTCCGACGCGCCCGCCATCGTGGCCTCGGTGTCGAACGGGAGCGTGCCCTTGGGCGTGAGGCGCAGCTGGAAGCCGCGCCGAAGCAGCATGTCCGAGAACGACTTGTCGATCCCACCGCTGAGCATCACCATGTCGAGCAGCATGGCCGCGGCTACCGCGATGCCAATGAGCGAGAGGCCGGTGCGGAGGGGCTGCCGCGCCAGGCTCTTGAGCCCCCAGGTCACTCCCGTCATCCGCGCCCCCACAGCACCATGGGTCGCGTGTGCACCAGGCGCCATGCGGCCACGGCGCCGGCGGCGACGCCGAGCAGCAGCGACAGCGCCACGCTGAACAGCACGATGCCCGGCGTGATGAGCGAGAAGGTGAGCGCGGTGTCGAAGAAGTGGCGATAGTAGGCGTTGGTAGCCGCGCCCGCGGCCAGGGCCAGGCCGGTGCCGACGATCGAGCCGACCACGGCGACGAGGGCGGCCTCGAGCAGCAGCGCGCCGAAGATCGTCCGCCGGCGCACCCCCACGAACCGCATGACCGCGGCGTCCATCCGGCGCTCTTCGACCTTGAGCAGCATGATGCAGAGGAGAAAGACCGCACTGGCCACGATGGTGATGACTGCGATGGCCCGATGAAACCGGCTCACCACGAGAAAGGTCTGCGACGACCCCGAGGCAATCACGGCCGAGGGATACGCCCGATACCCGAACGCGTTCCGCTCGAGCTCGGCGACCGCACTATCCACCGGCGTGCCCGGCACCAAGCCGATCCCGAACCGGTCCACGCGATCAGGCGCGCCGAGCAGCGCCGCCAGGTCCGAGAGGTGCAGCCTGACGTACCGCTCGTCCTTGGTCAGCTGGGCGGGGTCCGGTCGGGGCTCGTAGATGGCCGCGACGACGGCCAGGGTACGCACGGAGTCCGGCGCCGCGCCCAGTCGCATCGTGTCGCCCACGCGGAGCGAGAGGTCCTCGGCGAGCCGGCGCTCGACGGCGATCCCCGGACGCTGGGCTTCGATCGGCCCGGCGGGCCGAGCGGCGACGGCGGCGAGGAGGAGTGTGATCCGGAGGCTCGGCGGCATCTCTATCCGATGGTTCACTACCAGCAAGCAGGGGACATCGGGCGGCACCCAGGTGGTACTCTGGCGCCCCCGATCTTGTTCCCATCGTGGTGTGGAACCTAATGGCTGAAGGGGTGCTCGAAGCTGAGGTAGCCAAACAGCGCGTCGGCGCCGGCGCCGTCGTCGAGGCCAAGGGTGTACGCCACGCCGGGGACGATCTGGAGGCCGCTGGGAAAATTGAACGCCCAGCGGACGCCGGGGTTGAGAAACAGCGCGCCCTCCCTGGCGCGCCGATCCGGACCGATCACGTCCTCGGTGCTGAGCCAGACCAGCTCGAGCATGAGGTTCAGCGTCGGGCGGAGCAGCCAGATGGCGCTGCCACCGAGGTTGGCGTTGAGCGTGGCGGCGCTCTCTCCGGCGGTGTTGGTCGCGTCCGGCGTCCAGGTGAGCCCCGCATTGGCGTGCAGGGCGAGCCAGGGCCGCGGCCGTACGCTCAGCGGGAGGTTGGTCTGGAGGCCGAGCCCGCCGGCGCCGCGACCGCGGCGCTCATCGCCGGTGGGGAGCAAGAGACTCAGCCGTGGTGCGACGTGCAGGCCGTCGTCGCCGTCGGCCACCAGCTGGTAGCGGTAGTTGAGCGCGACGTCGCCGAGGCCGGTGCCGCTGCCGGACTGGTTGAGCACCGGGACCATGTAGCTCAACTGGTGAGTCCTGCCGCGGAACGGCCATTCCTGGGTGAAGGAGTAGGCCCAGGCGCCGCCGCCGTCCGGCCGGGTGTAGGTGCTGATGTGCTGCACCACGCCCGATTCCTGGTTGTAGGCCTCCTCGATGAGGAAGCTGTTGTCGGCGATGGGGCCGCTCGCGGGGGTGTCCTGCGCGGCCAGCCGGCCGAACGCCAGGCCGGACGTGAGGAGCACGCCCGGCGCGCACAGGCGACCGATCACGCCAGCCAGGCGCGGAAGGTTCCGATGAGGAGCCAGGCGTTGAGGCCCATGATGACCACCGCCACCATCCAGGCGGCACCCACCAGCAGAGGTGAGTTGACGAACTCCCCCATCTTCTTCCGCTCACTGGTGAAGTAGACCAGCGGCACGACGGCGAAGGAGAGCTGCAGGCTCAGGATGACCTGGCTCAGGATGAGCAGGGCGCCCGCCCCGTGCTCGCCGTACAGCGCGGTCACGATCACCGCGGGGATGATGGCGATGAGCCGGGTGATGAGCCGCCGGAGCCACGCGGGCAGCCGGATGTTGAGGAACCCCTCCATCACGATCTGGCCCGCCAGCGTCCCCGTGATGGTCGAGTTCTGACCCGAGGCGAGCAGCGCGACCGCGAACAGCGTGCTCGCGAGCGTGGTGCCCAGGAGGGGAGTCAACAGCCGGTAGGCGTCGCCGATGTCGGCCACGTCCTGGTGGCCGGTCTGGTGGAACGTGGCCGCCGCGAGGATGAGGATGGCCGCGTTGATGAAGAACGCGAACAGCAGGGCGAGGGTCGAGTCGAGCGTCGCGAACCGGATGGCCTCCCGCTTCGATTCGACGTCGGGCAGCACCTTCCGCGTCTGCACGATGGACGAGTGCAGATAGAGGTTGTGCGGCATGACGGTGGCCCCGAGAATGCCGATGGCGATGTACAGCATGGCCGGGTTGCTGACGATCTCGGCGCGGGGCACGAGCCCCTTGAAAATCTCGGCCATCGCCGGACGCGCCATCACCAGCTCGACGGCGAAGCAGAGACCGATGGTCGCCACCAGCACGATGACGAAGGCCTCGAGGTAGCGGAAGCCCTTGTTCTGAAGCAGCAGGATGAGCAGCACGTCGAGCGCGGTGAGGCATACGCCCCACACCAGCGGGATCCCGAACAGCAGGTTGAGCGCGATGGCCGAGCCGATGACTTCGGCGAGGTCGCAGGCGGCGATGGCGATCTCGCACAGCAGCCAGAGCACGATGGTCGTGGGGCGCGAGTAGCTGTCGCGGCAGGCCTGGGCGAGGTCGCGATCGCTGGCGATGCCGAGGCGGGCGGCCAGCGCCTGCAGCAGAATCGCCATCAGGTTCGACAGCATGATCACGCTGAGGAGGGTGTAGCCGTAGCGTGCGCCGCCGGCGAGGTCGGTGGCCCAGTTGCCGGGATCCATGTAGCCGACGGCGACCAGGTAACCGGGTCCGGCAAAGGCGAAGAGCTTGCGCCAGTAGCCGGCGCCGGCGGGGATGGCGACTGAGCCGTGGACTTCGGCAAGGCTGAGGGACTGGGCGGGGAGGCGCCAGCCGCGGGCGGGTCC
>JBOHSB010000326.1:0-6982 GCA_050733015.1 Gemmatimonadales bacterium | reverse complement strand
CGCTCGATGTCTACGCGGTGACCGAGGCCGGACCCGTCGCGTTCGAGTGCCCGGAGAGCCCGGGCGATTACCATCTCAACGACGACGTCCAGATCGTCGAGATCGTAGACCAGAAGGGGCACCGGGTGCCGGACGGGGAGACCGGTGAGGTGGTCCTGACGCCCCTCACGCTGCGCTCGGAGCCACTGCTGCGATACCGCGTGGGAGACCTCGCGGCCCGGCGCCCCTATCCCTGCCGCTGCGGTCGGGGGCTCGCCCTCCTGGGCCCGGTCGAGGGGCGAACCCGGCAGATCATTCGCACACCCGATGGGCGGACGCTCAATCAGGCGGGCATCGGAGCGTCGTTTCTAAAGGAGCATGGCGTTCGACGGTGGCAGGTGCGCCACACCGCGCCCGACACATTGATGGTCCTGGTCGTCACCGAATCTCCCTGGTCCGCAGGGGGGCGGGAGCAGACTGTCAATCTCCTGGGCAGTCACTTAGGTCAGGCCATGCGCATCGAGCTGGTGGAAGTCGAAGACATTCCGGTGACTTCCGCAGGGAAGTTCCAAGCCATTGTCCCACTGCCAGAGGATGCGACACCGCGCCAGAGTTAGCACTCCCCCGCCCGGCTCAGCTCTTGCCTTTCTGTCCCGCCGCAGCGCCCGCAACCCGATCCACACCGCAGATACTTGCACCAGACCCACGGGGACGCCCCCCCGGGGGTCGCCCCGCCCGGGTGGGCAAAGGAGTCTTGCATGGCCTCGGCGACCGCAGTGCTCACGCTGCTGGCCGCGACCGCCGCGCGGCGGCGCGAGCAGTGGCTCTCGCCGGACGAGCTGCAGCAGCTCCGTGTCCAGCGCCTCCGCCGGCTGGCAATCACGGCCGCGCGCGCGCCCTATTGGGCCGAAATGTTCCACCGCCATGGCATCCAGCCCGAGACGCTGGACGACGGCCCGGCGCTGGAGCGTCTGCCCATTCTCGAGCGCGGCACCCTCCAGGACCAGACCGAGGCGTTGCTGACGGCGCCGACGGACCGGCTATTCCGGGTCAAGTCGTCGGGCTCGAGCGGCCGGCCCGTACGGCTCTACCGCAGCGAGCGGGATCAGGCCGAGGTCTCCGCCCTGCACGTCCGCATCGGCGGGGTGTTCGGCCGCCGCACGTTCGAGTGCCAGGTCAGCATCGGGAGCGGCGGCGCGGTCGCTTCGAAGGGGCCCGTGGTGATGCTGCGCAAGCTGGGCGTGTTGCCGCCGATGCACCGGCTGTTGAGCATGGATCCGCTGGATCAACAGCTCGCGACCGTGCGTCGGCTCCAGCCGCAGGTCATCAACGGCTATTCCATCGCGCTCGAGCGCCTGGCCGAGGCCGCAATCGACGCTGGGGCCACGGACATCCGCCCCCGGCTGGTTTACACCGGATCGATGCCCACGAACGAGCGCTGCCGGCGCTTGATCGAGCAGGCCTTCGGCGTGCGCCCGCTCGACGTCTACGCCATGGTGGAGGCCGGGCCGCTGGCCTTCGAGTGCCCGGAGAGCCCGGGCGACTATCACCTGAACGACGACGTGCAGCTGATCGAGATCGTGGACGAGCACGGGCGCCGGGTGCCTGACGGCGTGACCGGAGAGGTGGTGGTCACCCCCCTCACCCTGACCGGCCAGCCGCTGCTGCGCTATCGGGTGGGCGACCTGGCCGCGCGCCGGACCCACGCGTGTCGCTGCGGCCGAGGGCTGGCGCTGCTGAGCTCGGTCGTGGGGCGCAGTCGCGACGTGATCCGCACGCCCGACGGGCGTGCGCTCAACGCGGGCGTGTTGACCGACGTGTTCCTGCCCGAAGAGGGAATCCGCCGCTGGCAGATCCGGCAGACGGCGCCCGATGCCGTGCATGCGCTGGTGGTCCCCGGCGGCACCTGGTCGGATCACGCGCACGCCCGGACCCTGGAGCGGATGCGCAAGCGGATTGGGGATGGCATGCGGGTGGAGCTGCAGCTGGTGCGAGAGATCGCGACCACCGCGGCGGGCAAGTTCCAGACGGTCGTGCCGCTGCCCAGCGCGCGCGAGGCGGTGGTGCTTGCGGCTAGATCGTTCCGCCCAGCGCCCGAAGCGCTTCCTCGCCGTAAAACAGCTTGATGTATTTGGCCTGAGCGGAGGAGAGGCGGCGCACGGCCCAGGAGAGATGCACGAAATGCGGCTCGCGCGGCGGCACCAGCGGGTGCATGCCGCACTCTTCGGGCAGATGGTTCCCCTTCCGCGTATTGCAGGCGCTGCACGCCGTGACCACGTTGGCCCAGTCGTTGTCACCTCCGCGGGAAAGCGGGATCAGATGATCGCGGGTCAGGCATTCGCGGTGGCGCAGCTCGGTCTGGCCGCGATGACAGTACTGGCAGCGGTAGCTGTCGCGGGCGAAGAGGAATGTGTTGGTGACCTGGCGACGGAAGCGGCGGGGGACGTGCACGAACTTCACCAGCCTGATGATGGCTGGTTTGGGTAGTGTGAGGCGTTCACTTCGGACGACGTCGTTCGCGTCCGATTCGACGATCTCCGCCTTGCCCTCGATGACCAGGCGGAGGGCCCGGCGGACGGGGACCATCGTCAGTGGCTCGAACGAGGCGTTTAACGCCAAGCACCGCACGCGAATTCTCCGCAGCGGAATGGATGGAGGATGCACGAATCCCGTCTCGCTCGCTCCGGCAGGGGCGGGCCCGACGGGAGGCTCAGCGGCCCACCCGGTGCTCGGGCTGGGGAGCCGCTCAATTCAAGCGTAACGCACCCGCTGGGACCCGGCAAGGGTGGGCTTACTTCTTGACCAGGGCCTGGATACGCTGCGCGATCGCCTCCCGAACGCGCTGGCTCCGGGTGATCACCAGGACGGTGTCGTCGCCCGCGATCGTGCCGATGATCTCCGCCCAGCCAGCCTGGTCCAGGGCCTCCGTGATGGCGCCGGCGGAGCCGCTGGCCGTCTTCAAGACCAGCAGCGGGCCGACGCCGTCCACACTCACCAGCAGCGTCGGCAGCACCTGGGCCAGGTCCGGCCGCACGGCCGCACGGTGGGGATGGGTGTAGAACGCGCCGCCCTGGGGATCGGCCAGCTTGGCGAGGCCAAGCTCGCGGATGTCGCGTGACAGCGTGGCCTGGGTGACGGTGAATCCCTCGGTCGCCAGGACCTCCCGGAGCTCGTCCTGGCTCTCGATACGCCGCTCCCGGACGACCCGCAGGATCGCGGCGTGGCGCTGGATCTTCACAGCGGTCGGCTGTTGCGATACACGTCCCGTCCTCCGACATAGGTGGCCAGCACATCCCGCGGGCCGCTCGCCAGCGCGGTCTCTTCCGGCAGGGCCGCCGAGGCGCCGGGCGGGCACCGGATCACGACGCAGTCGCCCCACTTCCCCACCCGCAGCCCACCAGTCTCCGCCTCCAGGCCCAGGGCGCGAGCAGCGCCCACGGTGCAGAGTGCCAAAGCCCGACCGGCGTCCAGCCCTGCCAGCGTCCTCGCGGCGCGCGCCTCGGCCAGCAGGTCGAGCTCGCCGACGCTCACCACGGAGTCGGTCCCGACGCCCACCCGAATCCGCGCGGCGAGCAGCGCCGCGAGGGGGGCGTCACCGTGCCCGTGCGCCCGATTGGACCGCGGACAGTGAGCGACGGCCGCACCGGCATTCGCCAGCCGCCCGATGTCGAGTCCGCTGGCCCGGATCACGTGGATGCACAGCGTCTGCGCCGACAGGACCCCGTGCTCGTCGAGCCATTGGATCGGGCTGCGGCCCAGCGGCGCGGGCATGGGGATGCCTCGCCCGCGCCAGGCGTCCGCGAACCTGCCGGTCGCGCTCGCGAGCAGCGCGCTCTCCGCCCGGGATTCGGCGAGGTGCACGGCGACCGGCAGATCCCTGGCGCGCGCCCAGGCTGCGGTCGCGCGATAGAGGGGGCCGCTCACGGTGTATGGCGCGTGGGGCGACACGCCCAGCCGCACCCGGCCGATCGCGAACCGCGCCAGCGACTCCACCCGGCCCTGGAGACCACGCAGGCTCTCGTCGCACTGGTCCGGGTGGGGCCCGAACACCTCCTGGTACGCGATCCCCGACGCCCCCGCCTCGGCCAGCGCCTGCGCCACCGCCCCCGAGTCGCCGGTATCGGCGACCGTCGTGACCCCGGCCGCCCAACAGTCGGCCACGCCCTGGCGGGCGGCCGCGAGGAAGGCTTCGGGTGCGAGCGCGGCCTTGGCCTCGCGGAGACGCCGGATCCAGGAAGCGAACTCGGCTTCGGGCGGGCCCCCGGCCATGCCGGTGAGCTCGAGATGCGTGTGCGTGTTGATCAGGCCCGGCAGCAGCAGGGCGTCCCCGAAGTCCTCGGCCGGTACGTCGGCCGGCCGGGGAACCCGCGCATCCGGCCCGACCGCGGCGATCCGGCCGTCCGGGGCCAGCAGCACCGCGCCGCGGTCGACCGGCGGCGTCTCGATGGGAAGGACCCACCGCGCCGACAGCCGGCGGGCCGGCACGCTAGCGCCGGGGGTTCGGGGTCGGCCCCGTCCCCCCCATGACTCCGGTCGACGTGCCCACCGGGGGCGGAGCCGAGAGCGTGTTGGGCGCCGGCGTCGCCGGTTTGACCCCCTGCGGCAGCGGAGCCGTCGGCTGCGGCGCGCCGTCGGGCGCGGTGCCGCCCAGCGGCGACGCCGCGCCGCCCACCGCGCCGAACGGCGAGTGGATCGGACAGAACGCGGTGGGCTCGGTCCCGGGAATGAACGACTCGATGTAGTGCACGTCCTTGGGACAGAACGGGGTGGCCTTGTACCCCGTGGTCTTGTCGATGTCGAGCGCGGTGAGCCCGTCCGGCCGGGGCCAGGCCGCGGGGAGGGCGCGGCGCTCGTACACCTCGCGCATCATCGCGGTCCAGGCCGGGGCGGCCAGCACGCCGCCCTGAGCGTTGGCCTTGATCTTCTTGGGCTGGTCGAAGCCGATCCACACGCCGGTCACCAGATCGGGCGTGAAGCCGATGAACCACACGTCGAAGCCGTCGTTGGTCGTGCCGGTCTTGCCGCCCGCCGGGAAGTTGATGCGCGAGCCGACCGAGCCCACCGCGGTGCCGTGGCGGACCACGTCGCGCAGCGCGTCGGTCATGAGCCACGCATGAGCGGTGTCCATCACGGAGACGGAGCGCACCTGTGGCTGCCACACGATCTTCCCGTTCCGGTCCTCGACCCGGAGAATCGCGTTCGGCAGAGTGCGGGTGCCCAGGTTGGCGAACGTGGTGTACGCCGAGATCATCTCGAGCGGAATGACGTCGGCCGAGCCGATGTGGATCGAGGGATATGGCGGGATGCGGGTGGTGATGCCGAACTTGGTGGCCTCGCTGATGACGGCATCCTCGCCGATCTCCATGCCCAGCTTGATGGCGATGATGTTACGCGACATGTAAAGCGCGCGGCGAAGAGTCATCGGCCCATCGAACTCGAGATCGTAGTTCTGCGGGGTCCACGCCTCCTGCGTCGGGTCGATTTCGACGCTGAGCGGATCGTCCACCATGACGTGCGAGAGCGGATAGCCCGCCTCGAGCGCGGCAGAGTAGACGATGGGCTTGAAAATGGAGCCAGGCTGCCGCAGTGCCTGGGTGGCGCGATTGAACTTGCTGTCCTCGAAGTCGCGTCCCCCCACCATCGCGCGAATCGACCCGGTGCCGGCCTCGAGGGTCACCACCAGCCCCTGTAGATAGGGGGTGGTCACCCTGTCGCCGTTGTCGGGTGTATCGGCCCGCGAGTCCATGTACTGGCGGTATGTCTGGTGGGGAAACTTCCCGTCGGCTCCGCTCTCGATAGCCTCGAGCCGCGCCTCGAGCGCACGCTCGGCCGCCTGCTGCATATCGAGGTCGAGGGTGGTGTAGATCCGGTAGCCGGAGCGGTAAAGGTCGGAGCCGAACCGGGCATCGAGCTGCTGGCGCACGTACTCGACGAAATACTCGGCGACCCCGCTGAAATCCGAGCGCGAAGACAGGAGGAGCGGATAGGCCTTCCACCGCTCGGCCTCTTCCACCGACAGAATGCCGTTGTCGCGGAGGAGATTGAGGACGGTGTTTCGCCGCTGGACGCTCAGGTTGGGATTCTTGCGGGGGTTGTAGCGGGAGGGGGCCTTCGGAATGGCGGCGAGGGTGGCGGCCTCGGCGACATTCAGATCGCGAACCGATTTGCCGAAGTATCGCTGTGATGCGGCCTCGACCCCGTACGCCCGGTTACCCAGGTCGATCTGATTGAGGTAGAGCTCGAGAATCTTGTCCTTCGGGTACTTCGTCTCGATTTCCCGCGCCACCTGCGCCTCGCGCAGCTTCCGCCGCACCGACTTGTCCCGTCCGCTGATGTCCTCCGGCCAGAGGTTGCGGGCGAGCTGCATGGTGATGGTGGAGAATCCCTCCGCCACCCGGAGCTTGAAGATGTTGTTCTTGATGGCGCCGAAGACCCGGTACCAGTCGATGCCATGGTGCTGGTAGAAGCGCTTGTCCTCGGTGGTAATGAAGGCCGCCCTGACGTACGGCGACATTTCGGCCAGCGGCACGACCGTCCGGCGCTCGAGCCCGAGATCGGTGATGAGCCGCCCGTCGGCAGCGTAGACCTTGGATGCCTGGTTGGGATCGTATCCGCCGAGCTCGCCGATGGACGGGCAGCTGTTGCCGGCGCACGCCCGGGTATAGGCCGCGACGATGACGGCGATACCGAACGCCAGCAGCGCGAGGGTTCCAACCAGGAGATTGCGGCGGGCGCGGGGAGAGATCGTGACGCGCATGCGCGAGGCGTTGAGCCGGCGGGCCATGGAGGCAAACTAGCCGGTTGCGAGGCCCGTTTCCAGCGGGTACGATTGGCGCCTATGAGCAATCTTCTCGACATTCTGGCCGGCCGCGGCTTCGTTCAGGACGCCACGCCGGGCCTGGCCGAGCGGCTTCGGGCCGGCCCGATCACCGCGTACGCCGGCTTCGATCCGACCGCGGAATCCCTCCACGTCGGCAACCTGGTCCCCGTGATGGGGTTGGCG
>JBOHSB010000325.1:0-5020 GCA_050733015.1 Gemmatimonadales bacterium | reverse complement strand
ATCCTGAGCGAAGCGAAGGAGCCATGAGCGGGCGCATGACTCCTTCGCTTCGCTCAGGATGACTCAAGGTTCCACACCCAGCCCCGCCAGCTCCTCCCTCAGCCGAGCGGCATCAGTAAATCCAACCGTCCGCATCCCCAGCGCCCGCGCCGGCTCCAGGTTCCGCTCCCGATCATCGATGAACACGGACCCGCCCGGCTCCGCCTGCGACATGGCCAGCGCCACCTCGTAGATCCGCCGCGCGGGTTTGAGCACCCCGACCCAGCACGACGAGAAGAACGCGATGAAGATGTCGCGCAGGCCGAAGCGCTCGATCCGGTGCTGGTTCAGCTCGGCCGACTCGTTGTTGAGCGTCATCATCCGGTAGCGCCCGGTGCGGGCCAGCGCGCGCGCCAGCTCGATCGTCTCGGGAAACGGCGCGCTCTGCGCCAGCATGCACGCCTTGAATGCCTCCGGCGTGAACGGCCGGGGCCGATCGAACACCGTAGTGCGCAGGTACTCGTCCAGCGTGATCCGGCCCAGCTCCAGCATGGCGACCGATTCGCTGTGCGTCTCCTCGAACTCGCGCGCATCCAGCCCGAAATGGGCCGCGGCCCCCGCGCGCTGGTCGCGGTCCCAGCCGTTCGTGCCCAGGACCCCGCCCACGTCGAAGAACACGTGCGTGATCGTCACCGCTCGAGCAGACCGGGATCGTCGACCCGGATTGCGGCCCGGCCCCGGCCCCGGAGCGCCCGCAGATCCCCCTCCGCTTGCGCCGCCTCCAGCTCGCGGAACCCGAACGGCTCACCCGGGATCGCGAGTTCCTCGGGCGATGGCTGCGTGATCTGGAGGAAATGCCCGATCGGCGGGCCGCCCTTGTGGAGCTGGCCGGTGGAGTGCAGGAATCGCGGCCCGTACCCCAGCGTGGTGGCGACCTTGAGCCGGTTGCGAAGCCTGAGCCGGATCGCCGCGAGCCGGCGGTCGTTCGCCGGCGTCGGCGGCAGGTACGCCATGATCGCGAGATAGTCGCCCGGTCGGATGCCGGCCAGGAACCGCTCCAGGTCGGCGGGCGAGGCGGCCGGCGAGGGCGGGTCGCGCCGGGCCAGCACTGCCTTGGTGTTCGCCTTGCTCTCCGCCACGTTGGGCTGGTCGAACGGATTGATGCGGAGCACGGCGCCCGTCACGGCCGTGGCGAACTCCCAGCGGAAGAACTCCTGGCCCAGGTCGTAGCGGTCGTCCAGCCGGAGGTGGACGACGGGGTGACCCGCGCCCTCCAGATCGGCCAGGCGCGCCGACACGAATGAATCGTCCTCGCTGGCCAGCCGCATGGACACGAACACCCGGTCGGCGGTGTACACGTCCGGCGCGCCCAGCGGCTCGTCCGCCACCGGGAGAATGCCCTTCCGCTCCTTGCCCGTGCTCTCGGCGATCAGCTGCTCCACCCACAGTCCGAAGCTCGCGATGCCCGGCGAGAGCACGAACGTGGCCTTGTTCCGCCCGGCCAGGGCCGCCTCGCCCAGGATCGCGCCCAGCCACGCGCCGGGATTGTCCGGCGCCGGCACCGCGGCGGCGCACGCCTCCGCCATCCGGTGCGCCCGGTGCAGCAGCGTGGCGACATCCACGCCGATCAGCGCCGCCGGCACCAGCCCGAAGAACGAGAGCGCCGAGTAGCGGCCGCCGATGTCGGGCGGATTGGCCAGGGTACGCCGGAACCCGCGCTCGGAGGCGAGCCGCTCGAGCGGCGTGCCCGGATCGGTGATCGCCACGAACTGCGAGCCCCGCCCGCCGGTCCGCTCCCAGAAGTAGCGGAAGAAGCTGTCGCTCTCCTGGGTCGTGCCGGACTTGCTCGAGATGATGAACAGCGTCCTGGCCAGGTCGCCGCCTTCCTCGGCTTGGCGCACGGCGCGGGGATCGGTGCTGTCGAGCACGAGGAGCGCCGGGTAGCCCGGCGCCGCGCCGAAGGTGCGCCACAGGACCTCGGGCGCGAGACTCGACCCGCCCATGCCGCAGAGCACCACCCGGCTGAACTCGGCTCGCACCTCGTCGGCCAACGCGGCGAGCGCCTTGGCCTGCTGCGCCATCGCCTTGCCGACGGTGAGCCAGCCCAGGCGGTCCCGGATCTCGGGCGTGTCGGGGTCGTCCTTCCACACCGTCGGGTCCCGCTGCCAGATGCGTCGGGTCAGGTGCGCCGCGTCGATCGCGTCGAGCCGCCGCGCCACCGCCAGGTCGACGCTGCCGATCACCGCCGAATGGCGGGGCGGCGCCTTGGCCGCGAGCGCCTTGCGCTTGCTCGCGATCACGCCGATCAGCCCGTCGAACGACTTGACGAACTTCTCGATCCCGTCGTCCTCCAGCACCCGGGTGACGTCGTCGAGGTCGATGCCGCCCGCGGCCAGCCGCTCCATCACCGCGTGGGCCTCGCTCGCGTCGTCGGTCAGGGTGGTGCGGACGGTCCCGTGGTCCTCGAACAGCCGGAGCGTCGCGGGCGGCATGGTGTTGATCGTGTCGGGGCCGATCAGCGTGTCCACGTACAGCACGTCGGAGTAGGCCGGGTTCTTGGTGCCGGTGCTGGCCCAGAGGATCCGCTGCGGTCGGGCGCCCGCCTCCGCCAACCGGGTCCATCGCGCGCTCGCCAGCAGCTCGCGGAACCAGCCGTAGGCCAGCTGCGCGTTGGCGATGGCGACCTTGCCGCGAAGGTCGAGCAGCGCGCCGCCCTTGGCCTCGATCCGCCGGTCGGCCTCGGTGTCCACCCGGCTCACGAAGAACGAGGCCACCGACGCCAGCCGGTCGATGGGCTGGCCCGCGCGCACCCGCGCCTCGAGCGCGCGGAGATGCGCCTCCGCGACCTGGCGATAGTGCTCCAGCGAGAACAGCAGGGTGATGTTGACGTTGATGCCCTCGGTGAGCAGCCGCTCGACCGCCGGCCAGCCCTCCCTGGTGCCCGGCACCTTGATCATCAGGTTGGGCCGGTCCACCGCGGCCCAGAGCCGCCGCGCCTCGGCGATGGTCCCGTCGGTGTCGCGCGCGAGCGAGGCCGAGACCTCAAGCGAGACGAAGCCGTCGGCGCCGGCGCTCGCGTCGTACACCGGGCGGAACAGGTCGGCCGCCTGGCGCACGTCCTCCACGGCGATCCGCTCGAACACCTCGCGGTCGCTCGCCGCCGACGTCGCGAGCGCCAGCAGCTCGTCGTCGTAGTCACTGCTGCCGCCGATGGCGTGCTCGAAGATGGTCGGGTTCGAGGTCATGCCGCGGAGGCCGTCGTCGATGAGGCCCTGCAGCTCGCCGGAGCGCAGCATGCCGCGGCGCAGGTAGTCCAGCCACACGCTCTGGCCCAGGTCGAGCAGGGCCTGCATGGCGGTTTGAGTTCGTTGGGTCATGTCGGGTCCTTCCGCATAGAGCGTAAGCTGCCGTGCGAGCGGAGGAGGCCGGGATCGCACACCTAAGCCATCCTCCCCGCCACCGCCGCCGCGCCGAGCAGCCCCACGCTCGGGTTCATGATCACGTGCACCGGAATCCGCGCGAGCAGGGGCGACAACCTTCCCTTGTTCCTGAACGCAGTCAGAAACGGACCGCCGTCGAGCCGCCCGGCGATCCGTGGCGCGATGCCGCCCGCGATGTACACCCCGCCGGTCGCCAGCACCGTGAGCGCCAGGTTGCCGGCCTGCGCGCCGAGGACCTCCCAGAACAGCTCGAGTGCGCGCATCGAGAGCGGGTCGCTCCGGTCGAGCGCGTGCGTTACGATGACCTTCCCGTCGTCCTCGGTGTCCAGCTCGGCCCGCACCGCCGGCTGCTCCGGCGCCGCCCCGGACGCGCGCAGGTACTGGTAGATGTTGCCGATCCCCGGCCCCGACAGCAGCCGCTCCCACGAGACCCGGCCGAACTGCTCGCCCAGCGTCCGAAGCAGCCCGGCCTGGACCTCGCCGCTCGGGGCGAAATCGCCGTGCCCGCCCTCGGACGGCAGCACGCGGTAGTGCTCGCCCTGCCAGATGAGGAAGCCCTCGCCTAATCCGGTCCCCGCGCCGATGAGCGCAATCGGCCCCTGGGGCGCAGGCGTGCCGGCCTGGAGGGTACAGAGCTCCGCCGGCGACAACAGCTCGATCCCGTAGCCCACCGCCGTGAAGTCGTTGATGATCGCGGTGCTGGGGATCCCGATTTCGGCCGCGAGCGCCCGGGCGTTGACGGTCCAGGGCAGGTTGGGTGCGCTGCAGTCGTCGCCCACGACCGGGCAGGCGATCCCGAAGCAGGCGCGATCCGGACGGCTGCCGACTTCCTCGAGGAATCGGCGCACGATCGCGGCGAGCCCCGCGTGGTCCGCGCTCGGATATTTGCTCTGCCGCACGAACCGGGCGGCGCCGCCCTCCAGCTCGACCGTGGCGAGCCGCGCGTTGGTGCCGCCCACGTCGCCCGCGAGCACGATCACGCCCGCACCCTCCCCGCCGTGAGCCTCGCCGCCGCCGCCCGATCGAGGAACCAGTCGCCCCGCCGCGCGAGCTGGGCCGGGATCTCCTTGGGCGCGAGCGGTCCCTCCACCGCGCGCGCCAGAACCGCCGCCTTGTCGGCGCCGGCCGCCATCACAACCACGCGGCGCGCCGCCTCGATCACCGGCGGCGTGATGGTCATGCGGTCGGTGGGCGGCTTGGCGCCGACCACCGGCAGCACCAGCCGGCGCCGCTCGTCCAGCGCGTCCGAGCCGGGAAACAGCGACGCCGTGTGTCCATCGGGGCCGATGCCGAGCACCAGCACGTCGAGCGCGGCCGGCAGCAGGCGCTCGTACTCGAGGGCCGCAGCGTCCCGGTCGGCGCGCTCGGCCTCCATGCGGTGGACCCGCGCGGTGGGGATCGGCACTCGGGAGAGCAGGGCCGCGCATACCATCCGGTAGTTGCTGTCGGGGTGGTCCGGCGGCACCGCTCGCTCGTCGCCGAAGAACACGTCCACCCGGGTCCAGTCCACCACCGCCGACCGGGCCAGCTCGCGGTACACCGGCTCGGGCGTCCGCCCGCCCGCCAGCGCGACCGCGCACCCGCCGCGCCCACGGATGGCC
>JBOHSB010000324.1:0-11582 GCA_050733015.1 Gemmatimonadales bacterium | reverse complement strand
GGTCTACGCTGGCGGCGGCAGCCGCCGCATCTCCGGGCCGGCCCGGAAGGCCGCCGAGGCGCTGGAGCGGGCGACACCCCGTCAGGCATTGCACGCGGCCGCTCTGGCATTCCGCCATCCCGCGTCCGGGGCGGCGCTTGAATTCCATGCCGAATGGCCGGCCGATCTCGGGGCGGCACTCGTTGCCGTGGGTGCCGAAGACTTGGTTGCTCGCCCGGACCCCCTTGGCTATCTTCTTTTCTTCAATAGAGATGGCTAACTCCCCGACGCTTCACGCCGTCATTTTTCGCATCGGTGCGCTTATTTGCGCGGCCCCGGCAGGGATCGTGCGGGAGATCCTGCCGCGCCTGACGGCCACCCGGATCCCGGGGGTGCCCCAGGCGATCGAAGGGCTGGTCAACGTGCGGGGCACCCTACTTACCGTGCTCGACGGCCACATCCTCCTCCAGCAACCACGCCGGGACGAGGATGAAGGGGCGATCGTGGTCGTGGAGGTCGGCGGCCGCCGCTACGGTCTCGGGGTGGGACAGGTGGTCGACTTCCTCGAGGTTCCCGCCCACATGGTCGCCGAACGGGCCGAGCTGCCCGGCATCGACCCCCGCCTGGTGAAGGCGGTGGGGGTGCGCGACGGCCAGCACTTCATCGTGCTCGACATCGACGCGCTGGTAGCGCCGATCATCTGAAGGG
The DNA here is from genome assembly GCA_050733015.1 of Gemmatimonadales bacterium. Classification (GTDB taxonomy): domain Bacteria; phylum Gemmatimonadota; class Gemmatimonadetes; order Gemmatimonadales; family GWC2-71-9; genus CAVVWJ01. Next base: position 10,895 of record JBOHSB010000324.1, on the reverse strand, counting down.
CCGTTTCAGGCGGCAGGTCGCGCGGGCCACGAGGTCCGCGTCGCCGCGCCCGCCTGCGACCGACGATTGACGACTTACGACCTGATCCGGAGGCCGTCCGTGAGCCACACAGTGCTCGTCTGCGATGACGCCATCTTCATGCGCACCATGATCAGCGACATCCTGACGCAGGCGGGGTTCGAGGTGGTCGGCGAGGCCGAATCCGGCTCTCAGGCGGTCGAGAAGTACCGCTCGCTCAAGCCCGACCTGGTCACGATGGACATCGTGATGCCGGACATGGGCGGCATCGAGGCCGTGCGGGAGATCTGCAAGACCGATCCCGAGGCGAAGATCCTGATGTGCAGCGCCATGGGCCAGCAGGCCCTGGTGGTGGAAGCGATCCAGGCGGGGGCGAAGGATTTCGTGGTGAAGCCATTTCAGCCCTCGCGCGTGCTCGAGGCGGTGCAGCGCGTCCTGGGCTGACCCATGGACGTCTCGAAGTACGCCGCCCTGTTCCTAGCCGAGAGCCGCGAGCACCTGGGCAGCTGCAACCAGCAGCTGCTCCGGTGGGAGCGTGAGCCCGGCGCGGCCGAGCCGGTGGACGGGCTGTTCCGCTCGATCCACACGATCAAGGGCATGGGCGCCACCATGGGCTTCACCGGCGTGGCCGAGCTGGCCCACCGGATGGAAAGCCTGCTCGATGCGGTGCGCCACGGCCGCGTGACGCCCGACGCCGGCACCTTCGAGCTGCTGTTTCGCGCCGTCGATGCACTCGGTGTGGCCGTGGAGGCGGCGGCCGCCGGCCAGGAGCCCACACCCGACGCGGCGCTCATCGCGGCGCTCGACCAGGCCACCCATGTCGAGCGGACGACGGGGTCGGCCGACCCCACGCCGGAGCCGGCCGCTCCGCATCGGCGGCGGGCCACCGACGCCCGCGGCCGCTCGGTGCAGGTCGTCATCCGCGCCGAGGCCGTGATGCGCGGCGCCCGCGCGGTCCTGGCGGTGCGGCGGGCCGAGGCGCTCGGCCTGGTGACCCAGGTGCGGCCACCGCTGGTGCAGCTCGAGCGCGAAGAGTTCGACGGACGGCTGGCGTTCCGGATCGAGTCGCCGGCCGGCGAGGAAGAGCTGGCCGCCGTCATCCGGACCGCCGGTGAGATCGAATCGGTGCGGTTCGAGGAACCGGCCGCCGAAACCATCGGGGTCGGCCGGCAACGCCAGATCCGGGTGGACCTCGGGCGGCTGGACCGGCTGATGAAACAGGTGGGCGAGCTGGTGGTCGCGAAGAACCGGCTGGGCGTCATGGCGGCACATTCCGACGACCCGGCGCTGGTCGAGCTGACCGATCGGGTTTCCCGTCTGGTCTCGGGGATGCAGGCCGAGGTCATCGCGTCGCGCATGACGCCGGTGGGCGAGGTGTTCGAGCGGTTTCCCCGACTGGTGCGCGATCTGGCCCGCGACCTGGGCAAGCGCATCCGGTTCGACCTCGAGGGCGAGGAGATCGAGCTCGACCGCTCGATCCTGGACGAGATCGGCGACCCGCTGCTTCACCTGATCCGGAACGCGGCCGATCATGGGATCGAGTCGCCCGAGATCCGCGCGGCGGCGGGGAAATCCCTCGAGGGGCGCATCCTGCTCGCAGCCGCCCGGGAGCGGAACAGCGTGGTGCTCCGGGTGAGCGACGACGGCCGCGGCATCGACCGCGGCGCGATCCTGGCCAAGGCCAGGCGCGAGGACGCCGCCGGCGGGGCCGATGGCGACGCGCTGACGGATGATGCGCTGCTGCGGGTGCTGGCTCGGCCGGGGTTCAGCACGGCCCACGCGGTGAGCGGCGTCTCCGGACGCGGCGTCGGTGTGGACGTCGCGATGACCCGGGTGCGGCAGCTCGGTGGGACGATCGAGATCCGGTCCGAGGTCGGGAAGGGCACCACCTTCCAGATCCGCGTGCCGCTCACGCTCGCCATCGTGCGCGCGCTCCTGGCCGACGCGGGCGGGGAGCGCTACGCGGTTCCGCTGGCCTATGTGGCCGAGACAGTGGACTTCGACCCCCGCGCGGTGACCGCGCTCCGGAGTCGCGAGGCGCTGGTGGTCCGCGAGCAGGTGATCCCGACCGTCCACCTGCGGGACCTGGTCGCGAGCCGCGCGCGCCCGACGCCGCCGCGCCGCCCGACCGTCATCCTCGAGGTGGGCGAGCGCCGCACCGCACTGGTGGTGGATGCGCTGCTCGGACAGCAAGACATCGTGGTCGCGCCGTTCGATGCCCCCCGGGGCATGCCGCCGTTCGTGGGCGGGGCGACGATCCTGGCGGACGGCGCCCCGGCGCTCGTCCTTGACGCCGCCGCACTGCTGTAGGAGACGGATCATGGAAGATGTGCGGGGCCTGAAGGAGCTGCAGCTCGACGCGCTGCGTGAGGTCGCCAATATCGGCGCCGGGCACGCGGCCACCGCGCTGTCGCAGATGACCAACCGCACGATCATGATCGCGGTGCCCGAGGTCAATGTGCGGGCGCTGGAGGAGGTCACCGACCTGGTCGGCCGGCCCGACGAGGTGGTGGCGGCCGTGCTCATGCACATGATGGGCGACCTCACCGGCCGCACGCTGGTCATGTTCGACGAAACGTCGGCTCGAGCGCTCTGTGATATACTGTTCAGGCGGAGTGCCGGGACGACCCGCGAGTTCGGGGCGATGGAGCAGTCGGGCCTCAAGGAGGCCGGCAACATCCTCGCGAGCGCCTACATGAACGCGCTCAGCGACTTCATGGGCATGATGCTGGTCCCCTCCGTGCCCAGCCTGGTGGTGGATCTGAGCGCGGCCGTGCTCACCACCACGTACCTCAATTTCGGCCACGACCGCGACTACGTCTTCTGCGTCGAGACCTCGTTCCGGGTGGAGGGCGCCTCCGAGCCGCTGCGCGGTCACTTCCTGCTCCTGCCCGACACGCCGTCGCTGCGGGCGATCTTCGACGCCATCCGCCTGACCTGATCCGATGCCCGGCCCCGTGCTGTCGGAGCGCGATCTCGCCGTCTTGCGCTCCTTTGCCCGCCGGATCGATCCCTCCGACGCCGGCGCCCACAACAACCTGGGTGTCCTCTACTATCAGAAGGGGCTGATCGAGGACGCCATCGCGGAGTTCGTCCGCGCGCTCGAGCTCGACCCCAAGATGCAGGTCGCGCAGAGCAACCTCGACATCGCCTACCGCGAGAGCGGCCACTACGACCGCCGGATCACCGAGCTCCGCGAGCGGGTCCGGCGCCACCCCGAGGACCGCGACGCCCGCTGGGAGCTGGGCCGGGCCCTGGCGGCGCTGGGCCGCCATGCCGACGCGATCGCGGAGTTCCAGGCGCTGCTCGCCTGGCAGCCGAACGACGTGCCGGCCATGCTGCAGCTCGGCCTCGCCGAAAAGGCCCGCGGCAACCTCGACACCGCCACCGACTGGCTGTCCCGAGCCTGCGCCCAGGACACCACCAGCGCGGTCGCCCGGTTCTACTACGGCGAGGTGCTGTATAACCGCGGGCTCAACGAGCCCGCGCTCGAGGCCCTCAGCGAGGCGATCGCCCGCAACCCCGACTACGCCGAGGCGCACTACCTGCTGGCCTTCGTCTATGGCGACATCGGGAGGCACGAGGAGGCTCGCGAGGCCACCAAGCACGCCATCAAGCTGAACCCGACCCTGGCGCGCGCGCAGGCCAACCTGGCGCTCGAGCGCTACGCGCCGGCGGCTGGCACCGCCGGCCAGTCGGGACGCCACGGCGTCCGGCCCCAGATCGTCGAGGGCGGGGCGCTCGCGCACTACACCCTGGGCCTCGCCTTCCGGCAGAAGGGCCTGCTCGACGAGGCGCTGCGCGAGTACGCGGTGGCGCTGGACAGCGGCGAAGACCGGCGGATGACGCTCCAGGCCATGGCCGAGGTCCGGCTGCTGCGGCGCGAGCTGCCGGCGGCGCTGGAGCTCTACGACGCCCTGGTCGGCGAGCACGCCGACTCGCCCAAGCTGTGGAACGAGCGCGGCGTCTGCCTTCACCAGGCGGGCCGGCGCGCCGAGGCCATCGCTTCCTACGAGCAGGCCGTCTCGGTCGACCCCGGCTACCAGCTCGCGTGGAACAATCTGGGCGTGGTGCGCGCCGTCGAGCCGCCGGAGGCCGCGATCGACGCGTTCGGCCGCGCCCTCGAAGGCGAGCGGCCGCTCTTCGCCGCCCGGCTCAATCTCGGCCTCCTGTTCCTGCAACGACACCAGCTGCGCCAGGCGCTCGAGGAATACCAGACCGCCCTCGGGGAGCAGAGCGGGAGCGCGGTGGCGTGGAATGGCGTCGGCCTCGTGCTCATGGAGCTCAGGCGGTTCGAGGACGCGCGCAACGCGTTCGGCCGGGCCGTGGACGCCGACGCCAACATGGCGGGCGCCCATTACAACCTCAGCTTCGTGCTGAGCCAGCTGGGCGACTTCGACGGCGCCTTGCGCGAGACCCGGCGCGCGCTCGAGCTCGAGCCGCTGTACGTACCCCAGAAGTTCTCGCTCACGATCGACCTGCAGTACGAAGATCCGACCATCGCGATCGCGCCCGAGCTGACCGCCGAGGTGGGCGGCGACCAGCTCGCCGGCGAGTTTGCGTTCGATCCGCCGGCGCTGGATCAGCTGTTCGCCGAGCTCACGCCCGCGGTGCCGGCCGCCAACGGCAGCGGCGCCGTGGGTGACGCGCTGGACCTCGCGCGCGACTACATCGCCAAGGGCCTGCTCGATCTCGCCTCGGCGGAGCTGAGCCGGGCCGCCGCGCGAGGCGCGCCCCAGGGCGGCACGGCGGTGCTGCTGGGCGACATCTTCGCCAAGCGGGGCCTCTACGGTGAGGCGCTGGAGCGCTACCGCGCGGCCCGCGCCGCGACGCCCGACGATCCGGACGCCACCCTGGGCGAGATCCGAGCGCTCCTCGCGCTCGGCTGGGCCGGCGACGCGGCCCCGTTGGCCGACGAGCTCGCGCGCCGCGTGCGCGGGGACGTGGAGGTCCTGGTCGCGCGGGCTCGGGTGCGGCTGGCGGTCAACGACGCCCTCGGCGCGCTCGACTGCATCCGCGAAGCGCAGACACTCGAGCCGGGCCGGCCGGACTTGTTTCACCTGCAGGCCCAGGTATCGGCGCGCCTGGGCGACCGCTCGGCCGCGCTCGCCGCCTTCAACGCCGCCCTGCAGCTCGACCCCTCGCTGGTGCGCGTCTGGTTCGAGCTGGGCGGCATCGAGGAGGAGCGGGGCAACGCGGCCGCCGCACGCGCCGCGTACGAGCGCGCCCTCGACCTCCTGCCCACCTACAGCGCCGCCGCCATCGCGCTCGCCGACCTGCTACGGCGGAGCGATGGCCCGCGCGCCGCGGTCGCCGTGCTGATCCGCCTGCTCGAGGCCGATCCGTACGAGCTGGAGGCTCTGACCGCCCTCGGACGTGCTCTGCTCGAAGATGGCCGTACCGCGCAGGCGCTCGAGGCGTTCGAGCGGGTGCTCCGCTTCGACCCCGAGCATGCCGGCGCGCTCTACTATGAGGGCGCCGCCCTGGCCCGGCAGCGGCAATTCGACCAGGCGGTCCAGGCCTGGGAGCGCGTGGTGCAGCTCGATCCCGCCGGGCCCTACGCCGCGCAGGCGCGCACACGGGCGCGGTCCGCGCGGGATCTCCAGCACATCTTCGCCGCGTCGGTGGGCTGAGCCGTGGCGCTCGAGGGACCGCTCAAGGACCTGCACATCCAGGACGTCTTCCAGCTGCTCGACCTCGGCCGGAAGAGCGGCGTGCTGCGGGTGACCTCCGAGCTCAGGCAGACCGCCGGCACCGTGTGCTTCGACCGCGGCGGCGTGGTCGCGGCGGCGGTCGGGAGCGATCCCCAGCCGCTGGGTGCCCGCCTGGTGCGGACCGGCAAGATCACCGGCGCCGATCTGGATCGCGCCCGCAGCATGCAGACCGGCGGCGACGGCCGCCGCCTCGGCGACATCCTCGTGGGTCTCGGCGCGATCTCCCGGCGCGAGCTCGACCGCCAGCTCAAGGCCCAGATCGAGGAGGCCGTGTTCGAACTGCTGCGCTGGTCGGAGGGCTACTTCCGCTTCGAGGAGGGGGCCTCGTGCCACGCGGCGGTGGAGGCGCCGGTGCGGTTCCCGACCGAGGCGCTCCTCATGGAGGCGGCGCGGCGGATCGACGAATGGTCGCGGATCGGCTCCAAGGTGTCGCATCTGAGGCTCGTCCCGCGGCTTCCGGCCCCCGAGGCCCAAGGCTCGGAGCCGCTGGACCTGGTGCCGTTCGAGTGGGAGGTGCTCGCCGCGGTGGACGGCGCGCGGGATCTCCGCTCGCTGGCCGAGATGCTCGGCCGCTCGGAGTTCGAGGTGGCGCGGACCGTCTACGGACTCACCAACGCCGGCATCGTGGTCCTCGACGATCCCGCGCATCCAGGGCAGGAGGCAGAGCCGGGCCGCGATCTGGCCGCGTTGCTCGTGCCGGCGCGCGAGGCGCTGGCGGGCGGACAGTACGATCTCGCGGCCGGCGCGCTCGAGGAAGTGCTCCGGGCCGATCCACTCATGCCCGAGGCGCGCCGGCTGCTGGGCGTGTGCTACGCCGGCCTGGGTCGCTTCGGCGAAGCGCTCGAGCTGTGGGGCTCGTGGAACCGGCTGGGTGACCGCACACCCGGAGAAGAGGCCGAGACGCCGACCGTGGCCCGCCTGAGCCAGTCGGTGGAGACGATCATGAAGGAGCTGGAGCGGTACCGTGACTGACGATATCCGTGGTCTGACCGCGCGGCTGGCCGACGAGCCCGGGAGCCTCGCGTTCCTGGAGCTGGCCGAGGCGCTGCGGCGGCGGGGGCAGCTGGATGCGGCCCACAAGGTGGCGCGTGGTGGGCTGACCCGGTATCCCGGCCTGGCCGACGCGCACGACCTCATGGCGAGAATCCTGAGCGACCAGGGCGATCTGGCGGGCGCCTTCGACGCGTGGGCCTCGGCGCTCCAGCTGGATCCGATGCGAACCAGCGCGCTCAAGGGCGTCGCGTTCCTCTATTTCCGCGCCGGCGAGCGCGCGGCCGCGATGGAGCATCTCCAGAGGGCACTGGACGTGGACCCGGACGACGTCTCGATCCATCAGGCTATCGCGCGGCTGGGTCCAACGTATCCCGAGCCGGCCGCGGGCAAGGCGCCGGAGCCGCGAACACCTGCCGAGGCGCACGCCGCCACCGCGGTCACGCCACCGACGCCTTCGGCCGCCGCGACGGCGCAGCCCGAGGAGCCGGCTGCCGCTGGCCCATTTGACGAGGTGGACGGCGGAGAGCGGGGTCTCCTGCTGGTGGACGCGAACGGCCTCCGCTTGGGCGGCCGGCTCGCCGATGGGCCCGGCGACCCCGCGGGTGACCGGGTCGCGGCCCAGCTGGCCGGTGTTTCGAGAGAAGCGGCCCGGGCCACCCGGCTGCTGGGGCTCGGCGCCTGGCATACCATCGCGCTCGAGTCGCCCGACGGGCACATCGTGCTCACGCCGGCCAGCGCGGAGACGGTGCTGGTCGCCGCGCGGGAGGCCTCGCTGCCGATGGGACGCGTGGCCCTCCTCGCCGAGCGCGCCGCGCGGTCCGCCCGCGCCTGGCTCGAGGAGCAGTCGTGACCACGACGCAGACCGTGCTCGACCGCGTCACCCGCGTTCCCGGCGTCCGCGGCGCGCTGGTCATCGCCGCCACCGACGGGCTGGTGGTGGCGGAGCAGCTGATGGACGGGGTGGACGGCCAGGCGGTGGCCGCGCTCACCGGCAGCCTGGTCGGACGCCTGGTGCGGACGGCCGAAGGCGCCGCCCTGCGGCCCCCGGCGTTCATTCACCTGCGCGGCGAGGGGGGCAGCGTGCTGGCCGCGCTGGGCCCGGAAGATCTGGTGCTGGTCGCCGTGGTGGGGCCGGACGCCAACCTCGGCCTCGCACGGCTGGAAATGCTCGACGCCGCGAGCCGGCTCGCCTGATGAAAGCGCTGGAGCCGTGGGTGGTCGAGCCGCTGGAGACCTTTCTGGCCGAGAGCGCGGCCCGGCTCACGCTGCTGATGACTTCCTCGGGTCAGGTGGTGGCCCAGCACGGGTTCTCCCGGTCGCTGGACGTCATGACCGCGGCCGCACTCGGGGCCGGCATCGTGGCCTCGACCGAGGAGCTGGCCCGCCTCATGGGGGCGACCCGCTTCGAGGCGCTGGTGCACAACGGCCAGCGGCAAAGCTGCATGCTCGCGGCGTTCGCCACGCCGCGCGGACGGTGGATCGGGCTGGTGGTGTTCGGTCCCGAGACTTCGGTGGGGATCGTGCGCCTGTTCTTCGACCAGATGGTGCAGCAGCTCGCGGTGGTCGCGCCGCGGGAGCAGGCCCAGCCGCCGATGCTGGCGGAGAACTTCGAGACCGAGCTCAACGCGAGCCTCAAAGCGCTCTTCGGACGGTAACCGGCATGTCCCTGGTCAACTTCACGGCGCGCGAGATCACCTGCAAGATCGTCTACTACGGGCCGGGCCGGTCCGGCAAGACGACCAACCTGCAGTACGTCTACGGGCGGGTGCCCGAGAGCCGGCGCGGGCGCATGGTGTCGCTCGCCACCCAGACCGATCGTACGCTGTTTTTCGATTTCCTGCCGCTCGAGCTCGGCGCCATCTCCGGCTTCACCACCAAGTTCCAGCTCTACACGGTCCCGGGCCAGAGCTACTACAACGCGACTCGGAAGCTCGTACTCCAGGGCGCCGACGGGGTCGTCTTCGTGGGGGACAGCCAGGCCCGGCGGTTCGACGACAACCTCGAGAGCCTGCAGAACCTGCAGGACAATCTGCTGTCGCAGGGCGTGGACGTCCGCCTGCTGCCGGTCGTGTTCCAGTACAACAAGCAGGACCTGCCCGGCGACCTGATCCTGTCGCACGAGGAGATGGACGACGCGCTCAACTTCCGTGCGGTGCCGAGCTACCCTGCCGACGCGCTGCACGGGAGCGGCGTGTTCGAGACTCTGCGCGGCATCTCCGAGCTGGTGCTCAAGCGGCTCGCGGTGGGGAGTCCGGTCGCGTGACCGTCACGCTCAATCCGCTGTACCGGTTCGACACGCTCGTCGTGGGGGCGGCCAACCGCCTGGCCGTCACGGCCGCCAAGGCGGTGGCCGAGTCGCCCGGGACGGTGTACAACCCGCTGTTCGTGTACGCCCGTCCGGGCCTCGGCAAGACCCACCTGCTCATGGCCATCGGCCATGCGGCGCGGGCCATCAATCCGCGGCTCGCGGTGGAGTACCTCACGCTCGACGAGTTCGTCGAGGCGTTTCACGCAGCCATTGCCGCCGGGCACGGCGAGGCCTACCGGAAGCGGTTTCTCGACGTGGACCTGCTGCTGGTGGACGACGTCCAGTTCCTCACCCACCGGCGTGAGATGCAAGCCGAGTTGCTCCGGCTGACCGACGCGCTCCAGACCGCCAGCCGCCAGATCGTGCTCACCAGCGACCGGCCGCCCGCCGACATCGAGGCCCTGGACGAGCGGCTGATCCGCCGCTTCGCCGGGGGCCTCATCATCGACGTCGCCGCCCCGGACTACGAGACTCGCGTCGCGATCCTCCGGCGCAAGGCGGAAGAGCGGCGCGCCACGTTCGCCGAGGGCGTGCTGGAAGCCGTGGCCGGCCTCGACATCGACAACGTGCGCGAGCTGCTCGGCGCGCTCAACCGGATCATCGCGTTCCAGGCCGTGAGCGAGAAGCCGCTGGCGCCGGAGCAGGCGCGCATGCTGGTCGGTGGCGAGGCCGGCGACGGAGCCGGCGCCCCTGTCTCCACTGCCGCCGAGGCGCCGCCGCCAGGGGACCGCGACAGGCCCGCGCTGGCTCGCCCCGCCGCTGCGGTGGCCGCAGGCATGTCGGCCCCGGGAACGGGGGCACCGGCAACGGCCGTCGCGCCCAGCGCGCCGACCGAGTTCGACGACTTCCTCTCCGAGATCGCCGCCACCGTGGCCCAGCAGGTGGACGCGTGGCGTACCCGGGTGAGCGCCGCGGTGCTCCGCTGGCAGGGCGAGGGGTTCCGCACCGCTCAGCTCGAGGCCCTGCTCCAGCAGGACATGGTGAACGACCCCGAGCGTGCGCTGCGCGAGTTCGAAGAGGACGTCGAGCGCCTGCAGACACTGCAGGCGGAGGCAGCCGCGCTCGCTCCCGAGCTCGCGGGCTCGGCGGCGTTCCGGGATCCGGCGAACCTGGCCGCCGCTGAAGAGGCCCTGCGGCAGGCGCGCGAGGAGGGGCCGCCGCCACCGGCGCCGTCGCCCCTCTGGCGCCTGGACAGCTTCGTGGAGACGCCGGCCAACCGCGTGGTGCTCGAGGCCGTCCGCGCGGTGGCCGCGAGCCCGGGCGACAAGTACAACCCCCTGGTGCTGGTGGGCGGGGCCGCGGTGGGCAAGACCCACCTGCTGCACGCGATCGGCAACGCGCTCTCGGCGGAGCGGACGCCCGTCGCCTGCCTGAGCGCGCCGGAGTTCACCGGCGAGCTCATCCAGGCCATCGACCGCGACGCCGTGGCGGCCTGGCGGGCCCGCTATCGCCGGGCGACGGCCTTCCTGCTTGACGACGTGCATCTCATCGCAGCCAAGGACCGCACCCAGGACGAGCTGTTCGTGCTGTTCAACGCGCTCATGGACCAGGGGCACCAGCTCGTGTTCAGCTCCGCCGCGCCGCTGGCCGAGCTCGCCGGCGTGGAGCCGCGCTTGCGCTCGCGCCTGGAGGGTGGCCTGGTGGTCGAGCTGCCGCCCCCGGACGCCGCCGTGCGGGAACGGGTACTGGCCAGGGACTTGGAGGCCAAGCTGGGCTCGTCCGACGCCGAGCTCGCGGCCTACGTCGCCGGCCGCCCCGCGGACTCGATCCGAGCGGCTCAGGCGCTGCTCCAGCGCGTGCTCGAGGCGGCCACGGCCCGGGGCCTGCCGCCGACGGCGGCGCTCGCGCGAGAGGTGCTGGAC
>JBOHSB010000323.1:0-2794 GCA_050733015.1 Gemmatimonadales bacterium | reverse complement strand
TCGCCTCACATTGCCTTCGGCACACCTTTGCCAGCCTGCTCCCATCCGACGGACTGAGCCCCGCCTAAGTCCAGCGGATGCTGGCACCTCGGTGGACACCTAAAAACCGGCCAGTCGTGGACGGGTCAAAACCGGCCAGTGGGGCGAGCGCCCCAAGCACGAGGGTTCTACCGCATCGGAGCCCGAGTGCGCAAGAGCGTCGAGGCCGGCGTCGCCGAGGCGAAGCCGGGCGGGGTCGGTCTGAGGCTGGGCACCGGCCGAAACTGGCCGGTTTCGGGGGATGCCGGGGTATGGGTCGGCCCGAGATCGTTGATCCTGGGGGCTCTGGGGAGCCCGTCGATCGGGGCCGAGCGGCTCATGGCTCGCTCCGCTCGCCCTGGAGCCGGGTCCGCCAGCTCCGGGGGCCGCAGGTCAGGACATGGGCATGGTGCAGCAGGCGATCCAGGAAGGCGGCGACGGCGGCCGTATCGCCGAGGAGCTTGCCCCAGTCTTCGACGGGGCGGTTGGACGTGATCAGGGTCGAGGCCCGTTCGTAGCGCCGCATGATGATCTCGAGCAGATCCTCGGCGGCGGTGTGCGGGAGCTTCCGCATGCCCAGGTCGTCGAGGATGAGGAGCGGGACCGTCGTGACCTGCGCGACGTAGGCCTTGCGCGTGCCGGCCAGTTGGGCGTCGGCGAGGTCGTCGAGGAGGGTGTGGGCCTCACGATAGAGGACGCGATGCCCTTGCTGGATGACGGCGCCGCCGATGGCCTGGGCGAGATGGCTCTTCCCCGTGCCCGGTCGGCCGAGGAAGAGGCCGTCCTCGCGCTGGGTGATGAAGCGGCCCGTGGCGAGCTCGAAGACGAGGGCGCGGTTCATCTTCCGGTTGAAGTCGAAGTCGAAAGTATCGAGGGTCTTGCCCGCGTCGCGGAAGCCCGCCTGCTTGCGCCGGCGCTCGAGCAGCCGGTCCTGGCGCGTAAGCAACTCGTCCTGGACGAGGGTGGAGAGGAAGTCGATGGGGGCCAGCTTCTCCGCTTGGGCCTGGAGGAGGCGGCCTTCGAGGCCGGCGGCCAGGCCGGAGCAGCGGAGCTGGCGGAGGGCGCGCTGCAGTTCGACGAGCGTCATGTCGGGATCTCCTGGGTCTTCTGCGCAATCACGGCGCGGTAGTGGGTGAGCTCGCGGATCAGGGGATCGATCTGGCGGAGCGTGAGCGGCGCCGCGGGGCGGTGCTCAAGATAGCGGCGGACGAAGCGGTAAGTGGTGGCGCCGCACTCCAGGGCGGCGGCGCAGGCCTCGTCGACGACGGCGGGACCGTATTGCTTGATCAGGGCGACGACACCGAGGATTCGGCGGACCCCGGGGACGCCGTCGCGGCGGTGGATCGCCTCGCAGAGCGCCCCGACGCGATCCCCCGCGTGGGCGGCCCGGGCCAGGAGGGCCACGGTGGGCGGCGGCGTGCGGGGCGGCTGGTCGGCCAGGGGGATGGCATAGCCGCCCGGACGCTGAGGCCGGTGTTCGCGGAGCAGGTGCCCCGTGCGCGGATCGAGCAGGCGGACCTGGTGGCCGTCCCACTGGACGGCGACCGCGCGCCCGATCCAGCCGGGTGGGGCGGCATAGTAGGCGCGGTCGACCTCGACGCAGCCGTCAAGGTGGACGGTGCGGGGGCCGTAGCGGTAGTAGCGGAAGGGTTCGACGGGCAGCGGGCGCAGCGCCGGCCGTTCCTCGGCGAACATGGCGGCGACCTGGCGCTTGGTGGTGCCGTGGATGCGCGTGTCGGCCCAGCGCGCCTCCCAGCGGTCGAGATACGCTTGGGCCTCCTCCAGCCGCTCGAAGCGGAGTCCCTTGAGCGGCGTGGCCTGCGCGTGGCCGACGGCCGACTCGACTTTCCCCTTCCGATCGGCATGGCGGACCCGGCACGGCAGGGCGACGGCGCCGTAGTGGGCGAGCACGTCCCGGTAGAGCGGGTTGAGGACGGGATCGTAGATGTCCGGGGTGAGCACGCCCTCGCGCAAGTTGTCGAGGATGACGACCCGGATGGCCCCGCCGAGGCGCCGGAAGCTGTCCTCGTGGAGTTCGGCCCAGCGTCGGGTGCTGGACTCGAAGGTCAGGAGCCGGACGCTCTTGCGGCTGTAGCCGAGGGTGAAGACGAAGAGCCGCGTGCGGCGGTACTTCCCCGTGAGCGGGTGGCGCACCATCGGCCCGTCCCCGTAATCGACCTGTCCCTCCTCCCCCGGGGCCGTCACGATCACCGGGTGGGCCTCGGGGGTCCGCTGGCCGCGGAGCGTCACGACAAACCGGCGCACGCTGGCATACCGCCCGGGGAAGCCGTGGTCGTCGACGAGGTCCTGCCAGATCGCCATGGCGTTGCGCCCCCGGGCCAGGGCCGGCTCGATCAGCTCTCGGTAGGGCTCGCAGGCGCTGGCGGTGGGGGCTCGGCTCGTTGGCGGGGGCCAGGCGGGGAGCGTCGCCAGGGCGGCCGGAGGGCCGCCAAAGTCGGTGGACACCCCACTGGCCGGTTTTGGCGGCGGGGGGCGGCGCCGGCGGGGCAGCCGCACGGCGATCCCGGCCGCCTTGAGGTACCCACTGGCCGTCTCGCGCCGAACGCCCGTCGCCGCTTCGATGCGGCGGAGCGGCCAGCCGAGCCGGCCCAACGCGAGGACTTCCTGTCGCTTGTCGTCGCCCAAGATGTTGGTCATTCGGCGGAAAGACCACAGTCTCCCCGCCGCCGTCAACGTCTTGGGGCGCGGCTACCTCACTGGCCGGTTTTCAGGTGTCCACCACTGGCCGGTTTTGGGTGTCCACCGAGGTGTGCGT
>JBOHSB010000322.1:0-3941 GCA_050733015.1 Gemmatimonadales bacterium | reverse complement strand
GCTGACTGGGAGGCGTTCTGCGCCGGGGCCTCCGCGGACCGGCCGCTGCCGGAGGTGAGCCCGCACGCGCCGGCTCAGATCCAGTACACCTCCGGCACGACCGGCTTCCCCAAGGGCGCCGTGCTTCACCACCGGGGGATCGTCAACAACGCGCGGCTGTACACCGCCCGCCTGGGCCTTGCGCCCGGCAACGTCTACCTCAGCGCCATGCCGCTGTTCCACACCGCCGGTTGCGTGATGTCCGTGCTCGGCGCGATCGTCACCCGCGGGACGCTGATCCTCCCGCCGTACTTCGACCCCGGCCTGATGCTCGAGCTCATCGCCGCCGAACGGCCCGGGACCCTGCTCGGCGTGCCGACGATGCTCATCGGCGTGCTCGACCACCCGGATTTCGCCGCCACGGACGTCTCCTCGGTGCGGCAGCTCCTCACGGGCGGGGCTGTCGCGCCGCCCGCGCTGGTCGGCCGGGTCGAGGCCGCGTTCGGGGCGCCGCTGTCGATCGTGTTCGCGCAAACCGAGGCGTCGCCGGTGATCACGCAGACATCGGCGCAGGACACGTTCGAGGACCGGGCGCACACCCTGGGACGGCCGCTGCCGCAGACCGAGGTGAAGATCACCGACCCCGCCTCGGGGCAGACCGTCGCGCCCGGCGTGATCGGGGAGCTGTGCACGCGCGGCTATCACGTGATGACCGGCTACTTCCGGGACCCCGGCAAGACCGCCGCCGCCATCGACGCCGACGGCTGGCTGCACACCGGCGACCTGGCCTCCATGGACGAGCGCGGCTACTGCCGGATCGGCGGGCGGCTCACGGACATGATCATCCGCGGCGGCGAGAACATCTACCCGCGCGAGATAGAGCAGGTCCTGTTCGGGCACCCCACCGTGGCCGACGTCGCCGTGGTCGGCGTGCCCGACCCGAAATGGGGCGAGCAGGTCGCCGCGTTCGTGCGCCCCGCACCCGGCCAGAAGCCCGACCCCGGGGAGCTGTTCGGCTACTGCCGCGAGCACCTCGCGCCGCACAAGACACCCCGCTACTGGACCGTGGTCGAGCAGTTCCCGCTCACGCCCTCGGGCAAGGTGCAGAAGTTCATGCTGCGCGAGCACTTCCTCGCCCAGGGACCTGACGCCGCGATACGCGCCGAAAGCCCGGACATCGCCGCCGCGGCCCCGCCCGCCCCATGATCACGGGTGCGGCGCACCGCGCGCCCCGTTAACCGGCAGCAGACCCCGCAGTCCTGGACACCAGAGCAACATCCATCGCAGCGGCAGGAACAGCACGCCATAATCGGCTGATCTGCGTACAACTACCCGGCTGATCAGCACAAAGACCGGGCACCCCGATTCGTTCTGTCTGGTTGTGTGTATGACCGGGAGACGGCGAACGGGTGGCGCGCCGTTCGCCTGGGTGCCCCACAAAATGTCGGCGGGATGGTGGGCGCGGCTACCGTCAGTCAGCCATTCGCCGTCAGCAGTCTGCGCGTGGATAAAGATCGATTCGCGGGCGAGTTGGGCCAGGCGCCATCGAGGTCGGCTACTAGGTCCATGTCAACTACCTGCGCCGAGGATACGCCACCTCTGGCGCCCAAGCCTTTACGGCGGCGGCATTCTAGCTCTCTGACGTTGGGCGAGTGGAGACCCACTCTGCTGATGAGGAGAACAAGGTCGGCGCTGCCATTCCCCGCCGCCTCGGCTACCGCCTGGACCGTGTGGAGGTCCGCCAGCCCGATGCCCGGCCGAGTTCGGTCGGCTACAGATTTTGGACCGACCACGAGAGGGCAGCGGGGTCAGCACCTCGGCAAGCTGACGAGCGCAGGCTCCAAGAGCGCGTAAACGCTCTACAGTATCGCTTGGCCGCTGAGAACTACCATGCCCGTCAGAGCGCCGGTCTTGGTCGGAGGGCCGACCGTGATCTCCATTGTGGGGAAGTCGTGCGGGTCGACAGCGCTTGTCATGGAGAAGGTTCCGCTCCCGCTGCCGGGTACCTGGAACGTGCCCGCCGATGCCACCTGTTGGCGGTTTCCGCTCACGTACCAGCACTGATACCACTGGCTGTCACCGAGGCTCTTGAGGTGAGCCACTGTCAAGCTGATCTTCCAACTCCCCGACGCATCCTGTCGGGCGGTTGCTTGCCCGGTGGCTGCTCCGTAACCACTCGTTGTGGCGGTGGCATGGAGCTTGATGGCGACTGTGACTCCGGCCGGGCCTCGGCCGAGGCTGACTGAAGCGACGATGGCGGCGGCGACAATGGCGGCGGCTACGGCAGCGATAGCGGCGAGGCGGCCTCGGTAGCGGCGCCACAACGGCAGACGAGTCACCGTCGGTGGGGCCGACGACCCGGCTGATGCGGGTCGGTCGGCTGGTGGGTCGATGGGCACTTCGGCGGGTCGAGGATGGATCTCGGTCACAGCTTCAGCTGAAAGCGGACGCCGGGGAATTTTATTAACCCTGGTGGCGGCTCGGCCCTCGGCGTCCCCTTGGGGATCGGGCTCGGCCCGCTGCTCGGCCATAGCAGCTGTCATCGCGCTGACAATTCGGTCTTCGAGGTCGGCCGACGGCTCAACGTGAGGAGGCAGGAGCTTGATGATCCGGCCGATCTCGCTGTATTCGTCGACGACAGCGTGGCAATAGCGACAGCTACTGAGATGGCGGTTGAACTCGGACCCCTTGGCCGAGGGCAGGTTGCCCCATACGAAGTCGAAGGCGTCAGGGTGGGCGGCCTCGATATCCCGTTCAGAAAGCATCGTCGCCGCCTCGCAGGCTGGCGAGCTCGGCTCGCAGCGTGTTCGCCGCTTTGGCCATCCGGGATTTGACGGTGCCGATCGGGATGCCGAGGCGCTCGGCGATCTCTGAGTGAGTGAAGCCGTCCCGGACCAGGCGCATCACGTCACCGTAGATCGACGGCAGCTTATCGAGGGCCTGGTCGACAGTGAGGATCGTAAGGGCTTGATCAACAGTGTCGTATTGGGGCGGCAGCTGGAAGTCCTCCATGGGCAGGAACGGCCGGGACGAGGGGCGCCGCGCTATGTCGATGGCGACCGATTTAGCCATCGTGAATAGCCACCCCCTCACCGGGCCTCGGCCCGGGTCGTATTTGCGGGCCTGTTGGCAGAACTTTACGAAGGTCTCTTGCACCATCTCGTCGGCCAGTCCCTCGTCGTGGAGCACATGGAAGCCGAATCTGAACAGCTCCATGCGGTACTTGCGGTAGAGCCTTCGTGCCGCATCGTCGTCGCTTCGGGCGGCGATGTCGGCAATCAGGCCGATCTCGTGGGGGCCGGTGCGTGCCCCGCTGTCGTCCCATGACACGACTAGTCCCCACCCATGATCTACGGAGTTCCCCACCCGATCGGTTCGCTGCGCCGGCCGACCTTCTCAACTTTTCAGTATGAGGAGACTGCCCCGAAAAAAAGTCGCTAACCCAGCGAACCGATCCGCTCACTGGTCACGCAAGTGCAGCGTCAGCGCGTCCTTCCGTTGCCCTAGGCCCGCCAGCCGGACCGACAGGTCGTTCAGCGACCCGGCGAGGCGGCCAGCAGCGCCGGTTCTCCGTCGATCCCGGCCTCTCGGTACTGGGCGACTTGCTGGCTGGTGAGGGTGGCGGCCAGCGCGGCGAGCTGCACGCTTTGTTAGGGCATCTGGCTCGCGAGCGAGGTGGCTAGGCCGGGCTGGGGTGCCAGCTGCAGCGCGAGGTCGAGCAGGTCCGCAAGTCGGCCTGCCGGGGCGGTGGCGGTGAGCAGGTCGGGAAGGCGGTTACCTAGTGCGCTGGCCACTATCGTTCACCGGGCCGGTCATGCGGCTTTAGGACTGGGGCGGCCCCGGCGTTGCTGGCGTTCGCTACGGATACGGGCTCGCTCGCGGCGCTGGGCGGCCAGCACGTCGGGGTGGCGGGCGTTGGCGTTGCGCCGGCGCAGGCAGGCCTGCAGCCTGCGGGCCAGCGC
>JBOHSB010000321.1:0-44103 GCA_050733015.1 Gemmatimonadales bacterium | reverse complement strand
CCACTGACTCAGCACCTGCTGATACTCCTGCCGCGCTTCCGCGCGGCGGCCCAGTTGCTCGAAGGCGGCCGCGCGAAGCAGACGCACGCGGCCCAGCATGCCCCACCGCGAGTCGAAGCCGCCGGTGTACAGCGCCTCGGGCTCGAAGTCCTGCAGCTGCCGCAGCGTGGCCTGGTAGTCGCCCAGGAGGAAATACGCCTGGGCGGCCAGTGGCCGGCGGTAGGAGGCGTACATGATCTTGGCCTGGGCCGAGTCGGGCTCGGCCAGCGCCCGGCGGGCCGCCGCCGAGTCGCCGCGGCTCAGGGCGAGCAAGGCGCGCACCTCCTTGGTGAGCGTCTCGCCGGTGAGGGTCCGGTACTCGTTGAGCGCGCTGGTGTCCGCGCTCGGTCCGGTGAACAGGCCGATCGCCGCCGAGGCGCCGCTGTGAGCCACGTGCGTCCGCTGATCGGTCGGCGCCATACGGACCGCCTCGGCGGCGCTCTGCCACACCTGCCGGAGCGACGCCGTCGGCCCGCCGGTGGCGCTGTACAGCTCCCCTAGGGCCATGCGGCGCCACCCCTCGCCGGAGTGACCATCGCTGTTGCGTCCGGGCGTCTGGATCACCTCGCGCCGCACCTGGTCGGCCAGATCGATGGTCTTGGCGGCGCTGGCCAGGTCGCCCTGATACGCGAACACGTTGGCCGCCGCGGCGATGTCGCTCACCACCGTCGGCGTCCCTTCATAGGTCCGAAAGTCCTGCGGCGCCACGGTGTCGAGCGCGAGACGGAGCTCCTTGGCGGCGCGCTCGATCTGGCCCGAGGCGAAGTGGATGCGCGCCTCGACGAAGGGCAGCTCGGGATGCGCCGGCGTACTTTGCCGGAAGCGATCGACCTCGGCCAGCGCGGCGCCGTAGTTGCCCGACGCCACGTAGGCGTCCACCATCGCGCCGTGGGCGCGGAGCGTCGTGGGCTGGCTCGCGACCCAGCTCCGGGCGGTGGCCAGCGCGTCCGCCCGGGCGCGCCGCACCGAGGCCGCCACGACGGCGCTGTCTACCAGCGGCCGGCCATCCCACGACTGGGTCAGCGCGAACGAGTCGGCGGTGACCATGGCGAACGACGGGTGGGGCATCGCCGCGCTGCCGAGCATCGCCTGGACATGGTCGTACGCCAGGGCGTAATCGGGATCCAGCGCGAGTGTCCGCCGGAAGGCCCGGATGGCCTGGGTCCAGTGGGGCGCCTCGTTGGTGCCGGCGGTATCGTGGAACCAGGCCTCGCCCAGGCCATACCAGGCGTCCGCGTCGGTCTGGTCCCGGGCCAAGAGCTGCTGGTAGGCCCCCCGCGCGTCGGCATACTCCCCACCGAGGAAGGCGCGGTAGGCGTTGATGACGGTGCGCTCGTGCGCGGGGAGGTTGCGCGAGTAAGCGGTGGCGCGCACGATCGCGGCGTCGGCGGTGGAGTCGGCGATGCCCACCAGCCAGCCCCGCGTCAGCGCGAGCTTGTAGTACGCCAGCCCGAAGGTGGTATCGATCTGAATGGCCCGCTGCAGATCCCGCTGCGCGCCGGCCAGATCCCAGCGGTTGAGCAGCTCGACGCCCGAGAGGTAGGCGCGGTAGGCCTCGAGCGAGGCGGTGGTCGATCGCGCCAGCCCGATCTGTACCTCATTGGGCGCGCCAGACAGGTCGAGCAGCTTGGCGGCAAGCTGGTCGAACAGCGGCCGCACGTCGGCCCCGGAACGGTCGTCCACGCGGGCTACGTCCACCCGGTTGCCCGACGCCACGTCGTAGACCCGGGCGGTGAGGTGGAGCGAGTCCCCGGCCTGGGCGAAGTCGCCCAGCACCACGGTCCACACGCCTGCCTCCCGCGCCAGCCGGCGTGCCATCTCGAGCCCGATGTCGTCGCCCGGGCGGAGCCGATGCTTGCTCAGGAGATCATGCAGCCGCTCGTGGTCCACGACCGAGAGATCGTTCCACTGCGACAGGTTGAGCCCCAGCATGCTGACGCTGCCCTCGCGCAGCCAGTCGACGGTGCGGTCGTCGCGCTGATTGTCGAACGGGAGCACCAGAATGGAGTGGCGCGGGTTCACCCCGGCGGGCGGGCCGGGCGTGCGGCGCGCGAGACCGACCAGGCCCATGACCAGGGCCAGGGCCGCGGCCGCGGTGGCGAGCACCGCCCGCCGCCGGCGACTCGACCGCGGCGCCGGCTGCTCCTCGCTGAGCGCCTGCCGGAAGGCGTCGCCCGTCTGCCAGCGGTCCCCCGGCTGCTTCTCGAGCGCGCGCATGATAGCGGCGGCGAGCGGACGGGGGACGTCGGGCCGGAGCCGGTCCACCGGCGTCGGCCGCTCGGCGATGTGCTTGGACACGACGACGCGGTTGGGCCCCTGGAACGGCGGGGTGCCGGCGAGCATCTCGTACGCGACGATCCCGAGAGCGTAGAGGTCGCTCCGGCTGTCGACCTCTTCGCCGGCGGCCTGCTCCGGACTCATGTACGCCGGGGTGCCCACGGCGACGCCCTGCCCGGTGCTGCTGCCGCCCTGGTCGCCGGCCATCGCGCGCGCGATCCCGAAATCGGCCAGCATCGCCCGGCCGGTGGCGTCGTCGAGCAGCACGTTTTCCGGCTTCACGTCGCGGTGGACCACCCCGGCGCGCCCGGCCGCATCCAGGGCGGCCGCTACATCCGCCACGATCCGGGTGACGGTGGCCGGATCCAGCCGCCGGTCGCGCGTCAGCCGCTGCCGCAGGCTCTCGCCCTGCACCTCGTCCATCACGTAGTAGAGAAGGCCATCGGCGTTGCCGGCCGCGTGCACCCCGACCACGTTGGGATGCCGCAGCCGGGCAATGGTGCGCGCTTCGGCGAGGAACCGGCGGCCGATGGAGGAATGGGAGGCGAGCTCGGGATGGACCGCCTTGATGGCGACCCGGCGGTCGAGCGTGGTGTCGGTCGCGAGGAACACGACGCCCATGCCGCCCCGCCCGAGTTCGCGCTCGAGCCGGTACTGCGGTTCCAGCACGGCCTGGAGCGCGGAGAAGAGGTCGAGGGTCGGAGGCGTCATGGCCGAAACCGGCGTAGGAACGGAACCGACAATATACCCAGGCGAGGCTTCCATTGGATGCATCACCCGTATAAACGGTTGCTTGCGGCGTGGAACGGGGATGTTTCGGGTTGAACCCGAGTTGACGTGCCAGGCCTATCCTCTTGCACCAACCTGCCGGAGGGAAGCGTGGTCTACGTCGCCGATGCCAGCTCCACCACCGTCGCCGCGGTGCTCATGCCGGGAGAGCGCCCCCGGGTGGACGCGGCGGGCAACGGGCTGTTCGCCGTGCTCCACCGCGACTCGATTCCGGACGCCGTCCGGGCGGTGCGGGAGCGTCCGGTGGACGCCGTCCTGGTCAGCGTGCACCGGTGCGGCCCCGATCAGATGGAGGTGCTCGGTCATCTGGTCCGCGAGTTCCCCTCGATCCCCACCGTCGCGCTGGTGTCGCAGCACGATCCGGGCGCCATCGAGATGCTGCTCCGGCTGGGTGCGTCGGGAGTGCGGCAGGTCGTGGACGTTACCTCCCCCGCGGGATGGAACCGGCTGCGCCAGGTCGTCGGGCAGCCGTCCACCCGCGCCGTCGCGCGGATCCAGCATCCCATCCTCGAGGCCGTGTCCGAGGCGCCGCCCGACGCGCGGCTTTTTCTGGAGGCCATGATCCGGCTGGCCCCCGAAGTGCCCACCGTCACCGCCCTTGCGCAGCAGCTTTCGGTCCGGCCCAGCACGCTCATGTCGCGCTTCGCGCGCGCCGGACTCCCCTCGCCCAAGAATTACCTCGCCGCCATCCGCCTGCTCCACGCCGCCTTTCTCTTCGAGACTGCCGGCCTCTCGGTGGCCGACGTCTCCTATCGGTTGGAGTACAGCTCCCCCCAGAGCTTCGGCCGGCATCTACGGGCCATGCTCGGACTCACCGCGCTCGAGTTCCGCCGCCGGTTTCCGTTCCCGGTCGCGCTGGATCGATTCGTGGGGCTGATGATGGCGCCCTATCGGGAGATCTGGCGGACCTTCCACCCGCTCGCGGCCGGGAGCTGGGAAGCGGGGCGGACGGCGGTGGGGGAGCGTCGGGTGAGCGTTGGCTTCCATCCCGAGCGGAGTCCTGCCTCATCCCTCGCTTTGCGCTCGGGATGAAAGGTCCGAGATCGAACCAACCGATCCCTCTACTTCCCCCCCAGTCTCCCGTGCCGGCGTAAGACCTCCCGCACCCCGTCGTGCGGCAGCGCCGGCACCCGGTACCAGTTGGCACCCGTCATGGTCCGGGCGCCGAGCATCGCGTTGATGATCGCCTCCTCGGTGGCCTGCACGGCCGCTTCGTACACCGGGTCGATGACGTCGTCGCTCAGCATCTGAACCGACGCCACACCCCGGCGATCGGCCGTGCCGGTGGGCGCGGTCGAAAAGGCGAGGAACAGGTCGCCCGACCCCGCTCCCGCGATCCCGCCCATGCGCCCGATGCCGAGCGCGGCCCGGCGCGCGATGCGCTTGAGCTGGTGCGGCAGCAACGGCGCGTCGGTGGCCAGCACCACGATGATCGAGCCGTGCTCGGTCTCCCGGGGCGCCGCGCCGCCGCCGTCTCCAGTCACCCGGCCGCAGCGGTCGGGCGCCAGGGTGGAGTCCAACGGCTCGCGCGTGTCGTAGCATGGCTGCTCCACTCGGAGCTCCCGCCCCACCGGGATGCCGGCGATCCGAAGCTGGTCACGGAGGCCGAAGTTGCATTGCACCAGCGCGCCCATGGTGAAGCCACCCTGCTTCTCGGGCAGCCGCCGGCTCGCGGTGCCGATGCCGCCCTTGAAGCCGAGGCACTGCATGCCCGTGCCGCCGCCGACGTTGCCCTCGGGCACCGGGCCTGCTCTCGCCGCGGCGATCGCCTCGAACACGTGGGCCTTGGTCACGTGAAACCCGAAGATGTCGCTCAGGTCGCCGTCCCAAGTCTCGGCCACGACGGGCAGACAGCAGTGGAGCGCGTCCGGCAAGCGCGTCGCGCCCCATTCGATGAGCGCGTCCCGTACCGTGCCGACGCTGTTGGTGTTGGTGATGGCGATGGGATAGAACAGGAGCCCGTAGTCGTCGACCCAGGCCGTGCCCGTCATCTCGCCGTTGCCGTTGAGGCTGAACCACCCGGCGAACACAGGCGACATGTCGTCCCGCCCCCGCGGGAGAATGGCGGTGACGCCGGTACGCACGGGACCCTTGCCCGGCGCGAGCCGGCCGGCCCCGCGAATGATGGTGGCATGGCCCACCGTCACTCCGCGCACGTCGGTGATGGCGTCGAGCGGGCCCGGCGTGCCGTCGAGCGGGATGCCCAGTTCGTGCGCGCGCTCCGCCGTCTGCGGCGCCGTCTGCTGCGCCGCCCAGGCCCGCGCCGTGGGGACGGAGAGCGCCGACGCCAGCAGGACACCAGCGGCCAGGCGAGCCGCGGTCACGGCGAGGCGTGCGAGCGAAACACGAAGTACACCGCCCCCATGATGCACAGCGCCGCCCGTCCTAATCGCTCCTCCCGGGGCGGAGCTCGGCGTCCACGGCCCGGCCGGCGGTGGCAACGATGCCGGGAATCGCCGCGACGTCGGCCTCGGTGGTGCGGAAGTTGACGATACAGGCGCGCAGCAGGAAGCGGCCCTCCACCACGGCGTTGGTCACGAACACCTCGCCGCCGATCTTGAGCCGGGCCAGCAGCGCCTCGTTCAGCGCATTGAGATACGACTCGGCCGCGCCGGCGCCGCGGAGATCGCGCGGCACGTAGCGGAACGTCGCGATGCTGAGGCCGAGCGTCGCGGCCTCCAGCTCGGGATGCTCGGCCACGTGGTGGTGGAGTGAGGCGGCCAGCCGGCAATCGTCGCCGATCATCCGCACGTACCCCTCGCGGCCGGCCTGCCGCAGGCCGAGCCACACCTTGAGCGCGCGGAACCCACGGCTGTTCTGCAGGCCCAGCTCGTAGTAGTTGATCGGCGGCTCGTCGCCCTGGATCTCGAACCGGTAGTAGGTCGGGGTGTAGCCGAACGCCTCGCCCAGTCGCTGGGGCTCCCGCACCAGCACGCACCCGGCCTCGAGTGGCGCGTACAGCCACTTGTGCGGATCCACCGCCAGCGAGTCGGCCAGGCCCAGGGCGTGCAGGTCCTCCGGTGCGTCGGGCAGCACCGCGGCCGGGGCTCCGTAGGCGCCGTCCACGTGGAACCAGAGTCCGTGCGCGCGGCAGATCTCCGCGATCGCCCGCAGTGGATCCACCGCGCCTGTGCTGACGCTGCCGGCCGTGCCGATCACCATGATCGGCCGGTCGCCCCGGGCCAGGTCCTCGCGAAGACATTCCCGCAGCACGTCGGTCCGGAGGCGCTGCGCCGCGTCGACTGGAATCCACCGGATCGCGTCGGTGCCGAGCCCGAACAGGTCCGCCGCCTTCTGGATCCAGGTGTGGGTGCCGGCCGACGCGTAGACGCGGAGGGGCGCCGTGACGCCCAGACCCGTCGTGCGCGCCGCCTCGCCCAGCATTGCCCGTCGGCCGGCCAGGAAGCAGGCGAAGTTGGCCATGTTGCCGCCGCTCACCAGGAGCCCGCCGCAATTGGTGGGGTACCCGACCAGCTCCGCCACCCAGCGCACCGTCTGCGCTTCGATCTCCGAGGCCACCGGCGACAGCTCCCAGCCGCCGACATTGGGGTTCACCGCGGCCGCGAGCAGATCGGCGAGCATGCCGACCGGCGCGGCCGACGAGGTGATGTACCCCATGAAGCGAGGGTGGCCGTTGAAGAGCGAGTGGTCGAACAGGAGCCTGGCGGTGTCGGGCAGCAGTGCCGCGGGCGCGGCGCCGGTCTCGGGCAGCCCGGCTCGGCCGAGCAGGGCGCGGATCTCGGCCGGAGTCTCGCCGGTGGTGAGCGGGCGGTCGCGGAGGGAATCCAGGAAGTCGGAGATCTGGTCGACCAGCTCGTGGCCGAGCTGCCGGAACTCCGTCGGGGACAGCTCCAGCGGGCTTACGCGCTCCGGCACACCGATTCCATGATTGCGCCAGGCATCATGCAGGGGACCTCAGGGCAGGTAGCAGCTCACCGGTGCTTCTCAGAAACCGCCGATGATACTCTTTGGGCCCGACAACAGATCGAAGCCGGGGTGCCTCGGTAGTGATCGGGCTCGGCCCCGGATGGTAGCTCAGCTTCGCCATCTCCGCTTCCCGGGGATTGCCCCGAAACCCGGCGGCCGGTCGAGCGGCCGCCCGTCCGACAGTCCCCGCAGCTCCGCGGGGCTCACCACCCCAGCGCGCCCTGGCGGGCCAGCCTGGTAATCTCCGCGCCGGCCCGGTAGGCCAGGGCCTGGATGGTACAGGCTGCCCGCGCCCGCCAGTGACGAAGCTGCTCCCGTCGACCAGGAACAGATTGGGGACGTCGTGGGCCTGGTGGGAGCGATCCACCACCGAGCGCGTGGGGTCGTTCCCCATCCGGCAGGTGCCCAGCAGGTGAACCGCCGGATAGTACGTGTCGAGCGAAAATTCCCAGCGCTCCACGGCCCCGGCCGCGTCGAGCAGTTCCAGATTGCGGTCCATGAACCAGCGGTACAACCGGACGTCGTTGGCGTGCTCCTGAAACGTCACCCGAAGGGCCGGAAGCCCCCACGCATCCTTGACCTCGGGGTCGAGGCTCACGCTGTTGGTCTCGACCGGCAGCGAGGTCGTGTGCGCCAGGGCGAACATGGTCCGGGTGAAGTTCCGGCGCAGGGCCTGCTTGTATCCCGGCCCCCAGCGCGGTGTGTCCGGCGGTAGCCCGTCGAGCGCGAAGCCGATCGGCGTGAAATCGAACCGGGTGTCGATGCCGCCGCCGCCGGCAATGCCCAGCTTGGGGTCCAGCTGGTAGAAGTCCTGGATCACCCGGGAGACGTGGACCCCGCGATAGCCGTTGATCTCGTGGTCGAACCGGCCGCCGGCGAAGGCGCCGCCGTTGTACTTGAGATACCGGCCCACCAGCCCGCTCGAGTTGGCCAGCCCGTCGGGAAACCGATTCGACTTCGACATCAGGAGCAGGCGGGGCGTTTCGGCTCCGTTGGCGCACACGACCACGGCGCGGGCGCGCTGGAGGTGCTCCCGTCCGCGCCGGTCGAAGTACACCGCGCCGACCGCCCGGCCGCGGCGGTCCGTCTCGATCTTGCGCACGTAGCTCTCGGGGCGGATCTCGCAGCGCCCGGTCCGCACCGCGGCCGGAATGACGGTGACGAGGCTGCTGCTCTTCGCCTGCATCTCGCAGCCGAACCCTTCGCAGAAGCCGCATTGGCCGCAGCCCGCGCGGCCGCCGTAGGGCTCGGATAGGATCGCCATCGGCGCGGGCCACGCGGTCCAGCCGAGCTTGCGGGCGGCGCGCTCCGCGAGAACGCCGAACGGCTTGACCGGCAGCGGAGGCAGCGGGTACGGGCGGCTCCGCGGCGGCTCCCTGGGGTTGAGCCCGGCCTGGCCCGACACCCCGAGCTCCCATTCGGCCTTCGTGTAATACGGCTCGAGCTCGGCGTAGCTGATCGGCCAGTCGTCCAGCGCGGCACCCGGCACCGGTCCGGTGCGGCTCCGCTCGGCGAAGTCGAGCTCGTGGAAGCGCCAGTAGTTACCGGTAAAGTGGACGCTGCCGCCGCCGACCATCCGTCCGTAGCTCACGGTCGGTTGCAGCGTGGCCTGCTCCGCCTCGGTGGTGCGGCGTGTGTTGGGCTGGCGGGCGTGGTCGTTGGTGAGACCGTGCTGCCGATTGATCCAGATCTCGTCGTGCCGGAAGTCGCGCTCGTGCAGCCAGGGTCCCTGCTCCAGAGCAACGACACGAAAGCCCGCGGTGGCGAGCTCCTTCGCCACGACCCCGCCGGCCGCGCCCGCGCCGACGACGAGGAAGTCGGGGTCGCTTAGCGCCATCCCATGCGGTCGCGCAGGCCCCGGACGTGCGCCGTGTGATGCTCGCCGTGCCAGGCGTAGAGCGCGAGGAGCTCGTCCACCGTCATGAGGCGCCCATGCTCCGGGTGGCGGAGCTGGCGGGCGCCATCGGCCGCGCCGAGCCTCTGGAGCAGCGGCACCCAGCGCGCGTGCAGGGACTCGAGCAGGCGGAGCGAGATGTCGACCGGAAGCCCCCGCGCGTCGGGCAGCTCGGCCCAGCGCGCCTCCTCGTACGGCTTGATCGTCGGGGTGTCCTCGGTGAGCGCGAGACGGATCCGAGTGTAGGCGTTGAGATGGCTGTCGGGAACGTGGTGGACCACCTGGCGCACGGTCCACCCGCCCGGGCGGTAGGGCGTGTCGAGCTGAGCGTCATCCAGCCCGGCGACGGCAGTGCGAAGGTGCTGCGGCGCCGCGGCGATCCGCGCGACGCACTCGGCCCGGCGCGCGTCGGTCATGCGGCCGTCGTAGGCGAACGGGCCGATGGGATAGCGGAGGTCGGTCACGGCAGCCTTGGCGGCGGGGGTCACGGGTCTGATCGGCGGTCGGCGCGGGTGGCTCGCTCCGGCTCGACCCCGCCCCGGAACTCGAAGTGGGCCTCATCCAGGCGGACCTGCAGCGGCGCCTCGGCCATCTGGTGCAGCAGCACGTTGGCCAGGACCGCCTCGGCGATGCGGGATGCCGGCTCCCAGCGGCCGGGGGCGAGTCCTGGGTAGAGGTGGGCGAATTCGGGCCGAAGGCGTGCTTCGCGCATGGCCCAAATCTAGCTCTTGTCTTCGCCGGTGCGGGATCGCGCAACCCTTTTCACACCTCTCGCATCCAAACACTGGCAGGAGAGCAGTACCCCGCAGTACCCGGTTCCCGGGGCCGCGGCCAGGCAGTACGGCCTCGGGAGCCACCTCTCCTCGGTTGTCACGCGGCCACCGGTCGAGCCGGTGTCCGGCAACTTTGCGCGCCCGCCAGTTACTGTGTCCGATGCCGACCTGGCCCAGCCGCTCTGTCCCGAGGGACGCTCTGGCATGCGCAGCCCTACTTCCCCAACGCGCTTCCCACCGGCACCGAGTTCACCCCGCGCTCACGGATCAGGGCATACAGCGGCTCCACATCCGCCGGCACGGCGGCGGTGAGGTTCTCCGCTCCGTTCTCGGTCACGACCACGGTGTCCTCGAGCCGGATGTGGATCTTGCGGTCAGGAACTCGAGAATCGCTCCACGTTGAACACCGTCCCCACCACGAACGGCTTCTGCGCCCCCATGCCGTCGATGTCGATCACGTCGTGCACTGCGATGCCGACGAAGTGCCCGATGTACCTGACGCGATGGTGGCGCCCGGCTTCATCGCGGCGATGATGGCGTTCGGTGCGTCGAGCACACAGCGGTACATCTTCTCCTGCTCGGCGCTGAACCGGCGCGACACCGGCCACGTGCCAGTGATGTCCCAGTTGTAGTACTGCCAGTCCGAGCCGTAGTCCATGTACACCAGCTCGCCCGCCTGCATCTGCCTGGCATTGTCCATGTAGTGTACGATCGGCGGCCGCGGACCCGAGGGAACGATGGGCGGGAAGGCTTCGCCCCGCGCGCCCATCCGGGTGTTCACGTACTGCGCGGCCGCGGCGATCTCGTAGCGCGTCTTGACCCAACGCAGCTCGTCGAGCTTGGGGCTCACGTCCGCCAGGGCGAGATGGGGCACGGCCGCGTGCACGAGGACGAGGCTCGGCTCCTCGATCCCCGTCAGATAGTAGAGGTCGGGCGACTGGCGGAACCGCACCGGGTAGCTGTGCTTCTCGGCACCGAGGATCACCGCGATCCCATCGGGGATGCCGGCCAGGAGCCGCGCGCGCCGCGCCGCAAATTCCGCCGTGTCCACGCGCTCCTGCGCAGAAACCCGCATAGGAGCAAGCGTCACCACGAGGCAAACCACCAGACCGATCCGGCGGGTGACGGAATCTGCAGGGTGTGACATGCGGTGCATCCTCGAGAGGTAAGCGGTGCGAGGGTGACAGGTTGGCTCCAATCCTGACGGGTAGGCCCCTGCTCCAGTTTCCAGGCGTCAATCTGGCCCCTCCCGGTTGGGACTCCCCGGACAAACCAATCCCGCATCGCTCAGGAGGACTCCTATGCTCGCTCGTCTGCTCGTGGCGTGCGCGCTCCTCATGCCCGCCCCCGCGACCCCGGCCTTCGGTCAGGCGCCCGTCACCGCCCGGGGCGCCTGGCTCGGCGGCGGCATCGGCACCGCCTCCGCGCGCGTCAACTGTGACATCTGCGCGTCCGACCGGAACGGTGGACTCTCGGGCTACCTGGCCGGTGGGCTGCGGATCGGACCCGGTCTGCATGCCGGGGCGGAGCTCGGCGGGTGGTTCGACAAGACCGAGAACGTGAGCCAGCGCCTCATCCTCTACGGCGCGTCGCTGTGGTGGTATCCGCGGCCGGGCGGGCGCTGGTTCCTCAAGGGCGGCGCGGGCCTCCTGCAGTACCACGCGGGGACGGATGCCGCCAACGACGAGCCGCTCACGGCGAGCGCGGCCGCGCTCCAGATGGGAACGGGCTACGACCTCCGCGCCTCGCGAAAGCTCTGGATCTCGCCATTCGCCAACCTGCTCGTCTCTACCTCCGGCAACCTGACCAGCGGCAACACCGTGGTCACCGGCGCGAGCTTCTCGCTGCTCCAGCTCGGCGCCGGGGTGACCTGGCGCTGAACCCGGATCGCGACGACGACAAGGAGCGTGACCCATGGACCGGATCGCTGCCTGCCTCACCCTCGCGCTGGGCCTCACGGTCGCCGGCTGCTCGTCGGAGTCGGCCGTCGACCCCGCGGACGCCACGCCGAGCCGCGCCTTCGGCATCTGGAAGCCGGGGGCGGCCGAGACCTGCACCAAGGAGCAGCATGACGCCTACGCGGTCGTGGGCCCGGATGGGAAGCTCTATCCCACCTGGCATCCGCCGACCGGGCCGGGGGGCTGCAGCTTCGGGCATGAGCATGGGCGCGACCCCCATGGGTCGGATCTATACGACGATGCCGGCGGCCTGCCCTTCGGCGTGGCCAACGAGGCGCTCGCCGTGAGCGATCCGGCCAACCCTCGCGACGAGGACCATGTGGGGCACAAGGTCGAGTGGGAGAACGACATGGACCTGCAGTTCTCAGGCGCGGGCTCGGCCATCTTCACCGGCAAGTGCGACGTGCTCACCAAGCTGCACCAGGGCACCCATTCGAAGGACGCCTTCACCAACAACCTCCACGAGCTCGTCTATCACATCAAATGCTCGGATGGAACCGAGATGCACGTGACGATGCTGACGGCGATCGGCACGCCGGGCGAGTTCGTGCGCTCGTGCGACCACTCGGTGCACATCACCGTGGGCCCCGCGACGCCGGCCAATTCGCCGGACGGAGGCGGCTTCCGCGCGATTCCCGACCGGACCTGCATCGAGCAGTTCGTGTTGGTCCCGCCGGGACAGTCGTCGAGCTTCTCGGCGCTGCACGAGACCTGGGAGACCTCGAACAGAATCCGGGCGGAGGACGGCCACACGCTGGCCTTCTTCAATCCCTACTTCCAGGTGCGCCTGCCGAGCCGGTACTACGACCCGGCGCTGGCGCCGGTCGTCGGTCGGCCGATCGACCTGTGCTACGAGGTGACCGCCACCGGCGCGCACGCCGCCGGCGGCGCCTGTGACGAATCCACCGGCGGCGGGCAGCTGCTCGGCATGCTGTTCGACGATCCCGCCTCCAGCTTCAACGGATCCGGCCACTTCGCGGACATCAATTCCAACCTGCTGAGCAACAGTGACGGACCGGAGGTGTGGTATACCGACGCCTTCGGGCGGAACGGACGGACGACGTCGTTTCCGGGGTCGATCCGCCAGCGGCTCGCCAAGATGGACAACGAGATCGGGGTCAGCGCGGGGGGGCCGGTGATCGGCGGGAACCGCAACTACTGGGGCGCGGGAGTGCACGCGCCGAACTGAGGCAGCGGCCGGGCTACGCCTGTCGCTCGTGGCAGCGGATGTCGCGGATGCCGCCCGGTGTCATCCGGATCCGGGTGAACACCTGGGTCATCCTGACGGACCGGTAGGCGCAGGTCAGCATGGGCCGGAGGACACGGAACAGGATCACGCACTCGCGCATGCTGCACTGCACCGAACTGGCCTGCGACGCGAGCGTGCCGCTGCGTAGGGTGAGCACCCTGGGCCACGCGGCGACGTCGTCCTCCTCGCGCACCCACCGCGTCGAATCGTCCGCCGGCACCTCGGTGTAGCCGTTCTCCCGGACGAACGCCTCGGCGCAGCGCCGCGCCATGGCTTCCATGTTCTCGCGCAGGTCCCGCGGGATGAGGCAACGCTGGCGGTCCGCGCGGAGCCACGGCGCCACGTGTCCCGGCGCGGTGCCCCGCGCGGACCCGCCGCAGGCCACCACGGCCACGAAGAGGAAGACAGCGAGCAACCGCCGCATGAGCTCTCCGGGAGACGAACGCTCGCCCCGACGATGGACGTCGGGCCGGTCGTCAGGCGAGCGTGATTCTCTCCTTGAGCACCCACACCTTGGTGGCGAAGAACAGCCGGATCATGGCGGCGTGGTCGTCCGGCCGCACCAGCACCACGAGTGACTCACCGTCGGTGCCCTTGGTCGGCCGCACGTTCTGCTTGAGCCGCATCCGCCCCCGCAGGCTGTCGAACCAGGGTGGCAGCTGATCGCGTTCCCCGCCCTTCACGACATCCTTGGTCCGTCCCCCCGTTGGATCGGCCAGCGCCACCTGGCAGTACCACCGCCCGCGCGCCTCGCCCTTGGTGGCCCGGGCGAAGGTGAGCGATCGGTCGGTGAGCTCCGCCCAGACCTTGAGGTTCGGGGTGGTGCGAGGCCGAACCTCCAGCCGCTCGCCGCGGGCCTTCGGGATCCGGACCAGGAAGTCCCAGGCGTTCCGCGAGGGAAAGTTGCCGTCGGTGACGAGGTATGATTGCTCCGTGCCCGAGACGGCGTCGCCGGCAAAGGTCCAGGTCGCGGGCCGCGAATCACCGGGCTCGACCGTCACCCGATCCAGCTGGTAGCGCTTGCGCGATGCCATGGTCTGCCTCCGTTGTCGGGGGTCGATGTTCCTGGACACCTCAGCCGGCGGGCTCGGCAGCCCGATTGAAGTCGTCCACGATCGCACGAGGAGCGCTGCCCCCCAAAAATCCCCTCGACCGGCCCTGGCGCGCAATACGGGCGTGTCCCGCGGCTGGTGCCGGACGTCCTTGCAGGGCATGACGCTTCGAGGGCTGAGCCGGCGCGACCTGGTGCGGATGGCCGGCGGGTTGATCGCCGGGCCGCTGGTCGCCGCGTGCGGCGCGAGTCGGTCCGGTCCCGCCGAACGGCTGCTGATCCCAACGCCACTGCCCGGCGACCGCCTGCCGCCCGGGTTGCATACCCTCGGCACGGGAGGTGAGCGCGACGGGGTCGTGTCGGTGCCGGCGTCCGCGGGAGCGTCGCCGCTCATCGTCATGCTGCACGGCGCCGGCGGGACCGGGCGGCGGGCGGCCCGGCTCATCGGTCCGGCGGCCGAACCGGCGGGATGCATCGTGCTGGCCCCCGATTCGCGCGGCGCGACCTGGGACGCCGTCACCGGACCCTTCGGCCCCGACGTGGCGTTCGTGTCCCGCGCGCTCGCGCAGGTGATGGCGCGCTGCGCCGTCGACACCGCTCGCGTCGCCCTGGCCGGGTTCTCGGACGGCGCCACCTATGCGCTCGGCCTGGGACTGGCTAACGGGGATCGCTTCACCCATCTGCTGGCCTTCTCGCCCGGATTCCTGATCCCCGCCCGTGCCGCGGGCACGCCCGGCATCTTCGTCTCCCACGGCATCGCCGACGAGGTCCTCCCGATCGATACCTGCAGCAGAAAGCTGGTACCCGCGCTCCGCCGGAAGGGGTACCAGGTACGGTATCGCGAATTCGAGGGCCGCCACGAAGTCCCACCCGCCATCGTCCGGGAAGGCCTGGCCTGGTTTCTCGAGCGGCCCGGCGTGCCTGACCCCGCCTGATCCCCCGCGATAGCTTACCGCCCGGCCCACGGCACCAACGCGCCGCCGACACACGGGTGACACCGGCGCACCGGTCACCGGCCGCGCGCTGCCGCGACGCCTTGCCGCGAACCAACGTTTAGTACGTATTGAATGTATGAAACGTTCTGTGGGTGAGGACGGTCATCAGGCTCCGGGAGCGCTATGGATTCGGCCACGACCCGCTTTACCGATCGCATGGGCCTCATCTTCGAGGCCGAGGGACAACCGCCGATCTCCGGCCGCATCTTCGGCTACCTGCTGGTGAGCGACGAGCCCCGGTCGCTGGACCAGGTGGCCGACGCGCTCAGCGTGAGCAAGGCCAGCGTGAGCACCAACGCGCGGCGGCTGGCCGACATGGGGGTGCTCGAGCGGGTCTGCCGGCCCGGCGACCGGCACGACTATTACCGGGTCGCGCCCGACCTTTTCAGCCGGACGATGGCCGAACGGATGCGGCGGTGGCAACGCTTCACCCTGGCCGTGGGCGAAGCGCGGCGCACGCTGCCGATCCGAAGCGAGCGGGTGCGCGCTCGCCTTCGGGGGTACGAGACCGCCTACACCTATATGGTGGCAGAGATCGGGGAAGCCCTCGAGCGCTGGGAGCACACCGCCTCCGGGAGAACGGCGAGCAAGTTGGCGCAGGACGGAGGCCGCCGGTGAGCCGCGGCCAGCGTGTCCTGCTGGCCGGCGCCGGCCTCCTCGCGGCCTGCGTGGGGACGCCGCGGGTCTCGGGTGTGCCGGGCGCCTCGCCGGCGCCGCAGGTGCCCTGGCAGCCCCCCGCCGACGCGGTTCGGAACCTGCCGGCCGACACCTCGGCCAGGGCGGCCGTCCCAGCCGGTCTGGGCGAGCGCATCCGCCGGCTCACCTTGGCGGAGATCGTGGACATCGGACTCCGGAACAATCCCGGGACGCGGCTGGCCTGGGCCAATGCCCAGGCCGCCGCCGCCACCTACGGCTCGGCACGCGGCGAGTGGTTCCCCACCGTGGACGGCGATGTGACGGGCACGCGCCTCAAGACCGTGGCCAGCCAGGGACGTACGGCGGTCCAGCAGTCGGTGCTCACGCCCAGCGTGTCGCTCTCCTATCTGCTGTTCGACTTCGGCGGGCGAGGCGGACGGGTCGAGGGGTCGCGGCAGCAGCTGCTGGCGGCGGGGTTCACCCACAATGCCTCGATTCAGGACGTCGTGCTCCAGGTCCAGGTCGCCTACTTCCAGTATCTCGCCGCCCGCTCGCTGCTCGAGGCGCAGCATACCACGCTCGCCGAGGCCCAGGCCAACCTGGAGGCGGCGGAGGAGCGGCGGCGGGTGGGCCTCGCGACCATCGCGGACGTGCTGCAGGCGCGGACGGCCGCGAGCCAGGCGCAGCTCGACCTTCAGACGACCGAAGGCAATCTGGAGACCACGCGCGGCGGGCTGGCGCTGGCGCTCGGTCTCCCGGCCAACCTGCCCTACGACGTGGACTCCACCGCGTCCGAAGTGCCGGTGGCCGCGCTGGCCGACAGCGTGGATGCCCTGATCGGGTCGGCCCTCAAGGGACGGCCGGATCTCGCGGCGGCGCGCTCCGAGGCGGAGGCGGCCCACGCCGGGATCGGCGAGGCGCGCGCGAGCCTGTTGCCGTCGCTCAACCTGAGCGCCACGGCGGCCCGCACCTACGCCACCACGATCCCGAATGGCGCCAACAGCTACAATCTCGCGCTGGGCCTGACCATCCCGCTCTTCAACGGCTTCTCGCGGCAATACGATCTCCGGGCCGCCGAGTATCAGGCGGAGGCCGCGTCGGCCCGGACCGAGACGCTGCGGCAGCAGGTGGTGTATCAGGTCTTCAGCGCCTACTACGCGCTGCAGACCTCCACCCGCCGGGTGCGCACGGCGGAAGACCTCCTGGCGAGCGCGACGCAGTCGAGCGAGGTCGCCCTGGCGCGGTACAAGGCGGGGGTCGGCACCGTGCTCGACCTGCTCGCCGCCCAGACCGCCCTGGCCAGCGCGCGGGCGCAGCGAGTGGACGCGCGCCTGGCCTGGAGCGTCTCGCTGGCCCAGCTGGCGCACGACGCCGGCGTGCTGGATCCCAAGGGCGGGACCTCGCTTCACCTCACCTCCGACACCACGACGGTGCCATCCCGATGACTTCGCCGCACCTGGTCTCGCTCCTCTTCGCCTGCTGCGTCCTCGGGTCCGCCTGCGCCAAGAAGGATCCGGTCCGGGCCCCGCTGGTCCCGGTCACGGTGGGCACCGCCGCAACCCGTGCCGTGCCGTACGAGCTCGCGGCCACCGGCACGGTCGAGCCGATGCAGACCGTGGCCATCCAGCCGCAGGTGAGCGGCCTGATCATGCGGATCGCGTTCCGGGAGGGGCAGGATGCGAAGAAGGGCCAGGTTTTGTTCGAGCTCGACCCCCGCCCGTTCCAGGCCGCGCTCAAGCAGGCCCAGGGCCTGCTGGCACGGGACCACGCCACGGCCACCAACGCCGAGGAGCAGGCCAAGCGCTACTCGACCTTGGCGGCGAAGGAATACGTGACCGCGGAGCAGAACGACGCCGCGCAGAGCGACGCCGCGGCGGCCACCGCGACGGTCGCAGCGAGTCAGGCCGCGGTGGACCAGGCGCAGCTCAACCTGCAGTACGCCACCATCCGCGCACCCATTTCGGGGCGGACCGGGAGCCTCCGAGTCCGCGAGGGCAACCTGGTGCGGTCCACCGACACCTCGCCGCTGGTGACCATCAACCAGATCCAGCCGATCCTGGTGCGCTTCGCCGTGCCCGCGAGCAACCTGGGCTCGATCCAGAAGTACCGGAGCGACCGGATCACCGTGCTGGCTGCACCCACGGGGGGCGGCTCGGGGCGCGAGGGCACGCTGGCCTTCGTCGACAACGCGGTGGACACGACTACGGGCACGATCATGCTGAAGGGCAGCTTTCCGAACACGGACGGCGTGCTGTGGCCCGGTGAGTTCGTCAACGTGAGGCTCCGGCTGTACGTGGACCAGAACGCCCTGGTGGTGCCGGCGTCCGCGGTCGTCTCCGGCCAGCAGGGGAGCTTCGTGTTCGTGATTCAGCCGGACAGCTCGGCGGTCACGCGAAAGGTCAAGGTGGAGCGTACGGCGGGCGACATTTCCGTCGTGAGTGGCGAGATCAAGCCGGGCGACCGGGTGGTCACCGATGGCCAGCTCAGGCTGCGCCAGGGCGCGAAAGTCCAGATCAAGGCCCGGAGCGACACCGCCCGGGCGCAGGCGGGGGCGTCATGAACTTCACGGGTCTCTTCATTCGCCGTCCGGTCATGACCACGCTGGTCATGGCCGGCATCCTGATCTTCGGTCTGGTGGCCTACCGCCAGCTGCCGGTGAGCGACCTGCCGGCGGTGGACTATCCCACCATCTCGGTCAGCGCGAGCCTCTCGGGCGCGAGTCCCGAAACCATGGCGTCCGCCGTCGCCACGCCGCTGGAGAAGCAGTTCTCGACTATCCCCGGCATCGACGCCATGACGTCGACCAGCGGACAGGGCAGCACCCAGATCTCGCTCCAGTTCGACCTGAGCCGGAACATTGACGCGGCCGCGCAGGACGTGCAGGCCGCCATCTCCCAGGCCCAGCGTCAGCTGCCCCAGGACATGCTGCCGCCCAGCTTCCGCAAGGTGGACCCGTCGTCCTCGCCGATCGTGCTCTACGCGGCGCGCTCGAACACGATGCCGCTGTCGCAGCTCGACCAGTACGCCGAGACCTTCCTGGCGCAGCGCCTGTCCACGGTGGACGGCGTGGCGCAGGTCCAGGTCTACGGCTCGCAGAAGTATGCGGTGCGCATTCAGCTGGACCCGCAGCAGCTCTCGGCCCGGAGCATCGGGATCGACGACGTGGCCACCGCGGTGCAGAACGGCAACGTGAACGTGCCCACCGGCATCCTGTGGGGCACCGACAAGGCTTACGCGGTGGAGAGCCAGGGCCAGCTCACCGACGCCGCCGGGTTCGCCAACCTGGTGGTGGCCTACCGCGACGGGGCCCCGGTCCGGCTGGGCGATCTCGGAAACGTGATCGACAGCGTGCAGGACACCAAGCAGGCCAGCTGGTTCAATGGCCAGCGCTCGATCGTCCTCGCCATCCAGCGGCAGCCCGGCACCAACACGGTGGAGGTGGCACAGCGGATCAAGGACGAGGTGGAGCGCTTGCGGCCCCAGCTCCCGGCCTCGGTGGAGCTGTCCACGCTCTACGACCGGTCCCAGACCGTGAAGGCCTCGGTCGCGGATGTGAAGGTCACGCTGTTCCTGGCCCTGTGCTTGGTTGTGATGGTCATCTTCCTGTTCCTCCGGAACATCCGGGCGACGACCATCCCGGCGCTGGCGCTGCCCATGTCGCTGGTGGGCACCTTCGCGGTCATGTACCTGTTGGGCTACAGCCTCGACAACCTCTCGCTGATGGCGCTCACGCTCGCCGTCGGCTTCGTGGTGGACGACGCCATCGTGGTGCTCGAGAACGTGGTGCGCCACCTCGAGCACGGCGAGTCGGTCATGGACGCGGCACTCAACGGCAGCCGAGAGATCAGCTTCACCGTCCTCTCGATGACGCTCTCGCTGGTGGCGGTGTTCATTCCGGTGCTGCTGCTCGGTGGGCTGATCGGCCGGCTGTTCCAGGAGTTCGCGGTGACGATCGCGGTGGCCATCCTGGTCTCGGGCTTCGTGTCCCTCACCCTCACCCCGATGCTGTGCAGCCGGTGGCTGCGCCCGGGTGAGAAGGAGGCGCCGCATGGCCGGTTCTACCAGGTGACGGAGCGCGCCTGGGAGTCCTCGCTCGCGGGCTACGAGCGGAGCCTGGGCTGGGTCATGAACCACCGCGGCCTGGCGATGCTGTTCAGCCTGGCCATCCTGCTCGGCACGCTCGTGCTGGGCCGTGTCGTGCCCAAGGGCTTCATCCCGAGCGAGGACACCAGCCAGCTCAGCGGAACCACCGAGACGGCGGAGGGCACCAGTTACGACGCGATGGTCCAGCACCAGCGGGCGGCGGCGGCCATCGTGCAGGAGGACCCCAACGTGGATGGCTTCATGTCGTCGGTCGGGGCCGGCGGCCGGAGCAACTCCGTGAACCAGGGCCGCCTGTTCATCCACCTCAAGGACCGGAGCCAGCGTGACCTCGATGCGGACGCGGTGGGCCAGTCGCTCACCCGCAAGCTGGGGGCGGTGCCCGGCATGCGCGTCTTCATCACCAACCCGCCGGTGATCAACATCGGTGGCCGCTCATCCAAGAGCCTCTATCAGTTCACCCTGCAGAGCTCCGACATCGACGCCCTGTACGATGGCGCGGCCAAGCTGGAGCAGCGCCTGCACGCCGTGCCCGGCCTCACCGACGTGACGTCCGATCTCCAGATCAAGAATCCGCAGGTCCAGGTCAGCATCAACCGCGACCGGGCCTCGGCGCTCGGCATCGACGTGAACCAGGTTGAGAATGCGCTCTACAACGCGTACGGGGCCCGGCAGGTCAGCACCATCTACACACCGAACGATCAGTACTGGGTGGTCATGGAGCTGTTGCCCCAGTACCAGCGAGATCTTTCCGCCATGAACCTGCTGCACCTCACCGGGCGGGACGGCGTGTCGGTGCCGCTCGGCAGCCTGGCGCGAGTGACCGAAGGGGTGGGCCCGCTCACCGTCAACCATTCGGGGCAACTGCCGTCGGTCACCCTCTCGTTCAACTTGGCGCCGGGCGCGTCCATCGGCACGGCGGTGGACCGGGTGCAGGCCGCGGCACGCGAGGTCCTCCCTTCGACCGTCAGCACCGCCTTCTCCGGCACCGCCGCCGCGTTCCAGGACGCTCAGCAGGGACTGCTGGTGCTGCTGGTGTTGGCGATCGTGGTGATTTATCTCGTGCTGGGCATCCTGTACGAGAGCTTCGTGCACCCGCTCACCATTCTGTCGGGCCTGCCGTTCGCCGGGTTCGGCGCCCTGCTCGCGCTGGTGATCTTCCAGCAGGACCTGAGCATCTACGCCTTCGTCGGCATCATCATGCTGATCGGCATCGTGAAGAAGAACGCGATCATGATGATCGACTTCGCGATCGAGGCGGAGCGGAACCACGGGAAGAACGCGCGGGAGTCGATTCTGGAGGCGGCCAGCGTGCGGTTCCGGCCGATCATGATGACCACGATGGCGGCGCTGGTGGGCACGCTGCCCATCGCGCTCGGCCACGGCGCCGGGGCGGAATCCCGGCGGCCGCTGGGCATCGCCGTGGTGGGCGGGCTCGCGTTCTCGCAGCTGATCACACTGTACATCACGCCGGTCATCTACACCTATCTCGACGCGCTGCAGCAGCGCTTCGGCAAGCGGGAGCATGCGAAGGAGCGGGAGCGCACGCCGGAGCTGGCGGCGGAGCCGGCGGCGCGGGTGCGGACCGTCTAGGGGGGCGGACTCAGGGCATCGATCCGTCCTCCCAGGGCCGCCTTTCGGTCAGGGTGAAGACGGCAGCAGCAGGTTGGCCGCGAGACCGGCATGAGACGGTGCGGGACGATCCGGGTCGTCGAGTCGCGCCCAGGATCGCCGGCGCCGGTCAAGGCGCGGTCAAGTACCGCCTGCGGATCCGCCCGTCAAATCCCGTACAGCTCCCCGTACTTCGCCTTGAGGATGGCGACCAGCGGCCGGTGATCCGGTGGCGATCCGGTGACCACCTCGATCAGGCGCGCCGAGGGATACCGCGCACCCTGTCGGTACACCTTCTGGCCGAGCCAGGCGACCAGCGGCTCGAATTCCGCTCGGGCGAACTGCTCGCCGAGGCTCCCAAGGTCCCGCTCCGCCGCGGCGAACAGCTGGGCCGCGAAGACGTCGCCCAGCGTGTAGGTGGGGAAGTAGCCGATCATCCCGTCGGCCCAGTGCCCGTCCTGCAAGCAGCCTTCCGCGTCGGTCCGCGGGGTCAGCCCCAGGGTCTCGCGACACGCGGCGCTCCAGGCCTCGGGCAGGTCGGCCACCTCGAGCGCGCCCGAGACCAGCGCCCGCTCGAGATCGAACCGGATCATCCCGTGCAGGTTGTAGGTGACCTCGTCCGCGTTCACCCGGATGTGCGATGGCGCCACCCGGTTGACCGCGAAGTGGAACTCGTCGATGGGGACGTCACCCAGGCTCTCGGGAAAGAGCTCGCGCGCCTTGGGGTAGAACTGATCCCAGAACCGGCGATCGCGGCCCACCCGGTTCTCCCAGAACCGGGCCTGCGCTTCGTCCATGCCCACCGAGGCCGCCTCGCCGAGCGGGGTGCCGTAGTGCGCGGGATCGAGGCCCAGCTCGTAGAGGCCGTGCCCGACCTCGTGGAGGATGGTGAACAGGCCGCCCGGGAAGTCGCGCTCGTCGAACCGCACGGCGATCCGGCAGTCGCCCGCCCCGATGCCGGTGCACGACGGGTGGACCCCGAGATCCATGCGGCCGCGGCCGAAGTCGAAGCCGACCGCCGCGGCGACGTGCTCGCCGAACCGGCGCTGGCGGTCGCGCTGGAAATGGCGGCGCAGCACCGACGCCTCCGGCCGGCGCGGCGCGCCGGCGATGCGGCCCGCCAGCGGCACCAGCTCCCGGCGCAACGCCGCGAACAGACGGCCCACCACCCGGCTCCGGAGGCCGGGCTCGTAGTCCTCGAGCAGCGCGTCGTACGGCTCGTCGGCGTACCCCACGCACTCGGCTTCCTGGCGCTTGAGGGCGACGATGCGCTCGAGCCAGGGCTGGAACCGCGCGAAGTCCGCGGCCGCGCGCGCGTCGGCCCAGGCCTTCTGGGCCAGCGCCGTGGTGCGGGCCACATCCTCCACCAGCTTGCGGGGGAGGCGGACGAACCGGTCGTACTCGCGGCGCACGGCCCGCACGTTGACCGCGGCCGGCGCGGTCGGATCGGCCAGGAGATCGGAGCCCTCGAGCGCCGCCAGCAGCTCGCCCAGCCGCGGGTCGGTACCGCGGTAGTGCAGCAGGCCGGCCACCAGCGCGAGCTGCTCGCTCCGGTTCTCGATCCCGCCCGACGGCATGTAGGTCTCCTCGTCCCACTCGAGGAGCGCCTCGATCCCGGTGAGCAGGCTCTCCTCCCGCACCCGGCGCATCAGCTGGTCGTAGGCCTGGTCCGCGCGCATGATCCCTGGGGTGAGGTGAGCGGGGGCAGTCGTTTGCGCCGGGGTGGTCCGGGAGTAACATACACATGACCCCCCGCCCCCCGCCCCGACGGAGCGCCCGATGTTGACCCCTGCCGAGGAGAATGGCCTGGCCGGGCTGGCCCTCGCCAGCCGGGTGCAGCACGCCCTCTATCGCCTGGCGCCGGCCGAGCTCGCGGGGGTGATCGAGCGGCTGCGGGCCGGCGCGCTGGCGGACCACGTGGTCTACGTGCACGAGGGTGACGTCGAGCCCATCCGCATTCTGCCGGCGCCCATCACCATCCTGCCCGACCAGCTGGCCTATGTGCACCACGTCACCCTCACCGTGCAGAACGCGCTCAAACGGCTCCCATCGCTCTACCTGCACGACTTCACCGTCCGCGAGATCCTCCGGCTGCCGGACGCGGAGGAGGCGTGGCTCCGCGAATGCTGGGGTCTGAGCCACGAGGAGCACAATCCGGTGTTCGGCCGGCTGGACGCCCTGGTGGACTTCACCAGCCCGATGTGGAAGGAGTCGCTCCGCTTCGTCGAGCCCAACCTGATGGGGATCGGCGGACTCCACATCGTGCCGGCCTGCGAGCGCCTGATCGAGACCATCGTCGTCCCGGTGCTCAGGAGCGGCGACGTGGACCTGGATCTCGCTGCGGGCAAGGACATTCGCGAGCTGCTCACCGCCGTCCTGCTGGAGCACAGGGCGGCCATCGGGGCGGGTCCCAACGTCTGCTTTGTCGAGCCCAAGTACGCCGGGAACGGCCCGGACGAGCAGGCGCTGCTGGCGCGCTACCTTCACGAGCGGCATGGGCTCACCGTGATGCACGCCGACCCGTCCGAGCTGACCCTGCGCGCCGGCGTGGTGTGGTACCAGGACCAGCGCGTGGACCTGGCGTACCGTGACTACGGTGTGGTGGACCTGCTGGAGCTCGAGGCGGAGGGGGTCGACATCGAGCCGATGCGGGTGCTGCTGAGGGAGAACCGGGTGGTGTCATCCATCGCCGCGGACCTGGACCAGAAGGCCTGCTGGGAGGTGCTGACCGATCCAAGGCTGTGCCACCAGCACTTCACGCCGGCGGAGCGGCAGATCTTCCAGCGCCACATCCTGTGGACCCGGGTGTTGGGCGACCGGCGCACGGTGCTCCCGGACGGCCGCCAGGGGCATCTCCTCGATTTCGCGCGCGGGCACCACGAGGAGCTGGTCCTCAAGCCGAACCGCGCCTACGGCGGCGACGGGATCGTGATCGGTCCGGCCGTCACGCGGGACGAGTGGGAGGCGGCGCTGGCCGAGGCGCTCGCGGATCCGGATGACCGCTGGGTGGTGCAGCAGGTCGCGACCATTCCGGTCCGCGAGTTCCCCGTCGTGGGGCCAGACGGGGGCGTCCATGTGGAGCCGTTCTACACCGTGATGGGGTTTGCGGCGGGGGAAGACGGGGTGGCGATCCTGGCCCGCGCGTCGCAAAAGCAGGTGGTGAACGTCGCCCAGCACGGCGGGCTATGCGGGGTGCTGGTGAGCCGCTCGCGGCCGTTGGTCGGTCAGGCGTAGAGGGCCTGGGCGAGTCAGCCCGAGCAGGGTGACTCCGGCCGAATTCTCGACGGTCCTCGCATGTCGCGGCACACGACACCCCAGGCCGGTTTTTATCCAGCAATGTAAGTTGTTGTGACTTGGCAACTTACTGATCTGGCACCAGCGTTGCCACACAGGCTGTCGAAGGACTGTGTTCTTGTTCCCTTCGACTAGGGCACCCCGGCCGTGAGGCCGGTCCGCAAAGCCAAGGGTCTCACCGAGACAGCCTGGCTGTCGAAGGGGCTGATGCCGGCTGGCACGCCGGCTCACCCTCGTGAACGTCGAAGGAGAGCAACATGTTGCGCTTTCGTCACGCTGCCGCGCTGGTGGCGGCACTCGCCTTCACCGCCTGCAGCCAGGCCGACCCGACCGCCCCGTCGGGCTCGGGCACCCACGACAACCCGGTTCCCGGTGGTCCGCGCGTCCCTGGCTTCCCCGGCGGTACCGGCGGTGGTGGCGACACCACGTCGACCGGTGACACCACGTCCACCCCGCCGCCCGACACGACCGGCGCGGGCGACCCGGTGAACAACGGCACCTGGAACCCGGCCGATACGACGTCGCCGCCCACCATTCAGCCGGTGGACCCGACCCACTTCGACCCGTCCGGCAGCGGTACCGCCGGCACGACCGGCAGCAGCACGACCCTGATCTTCAAGACGTCGGGCAGCGCCCTCTATAACCAGGGCACCTGCGGCGCGAACGGCTTCTGGACTGCTCCCGACGGCAGCGTGTTCGGCCCCCACAACCCGAACTGCCTCGATTACGGGAGCGACGGCAGCCCGGGCAACAACGGCAAGGGTCAGTGCGTCACCTCCTCGAGTGGCCTGCCGGGGCTGTGGATCAACCCGGGTGGCCAGGAAACCCATCCGTTCCACTCGAAGTGCGCGCGCACCGGTACCACGACCACCGCGCTCAGCCTGACCTTCACGCCGCAGGCCCAGCTGTTTGACGCGAACGACGGCACCGGGGACCGCGTGCTGAACTTCTATTCCACCGGCACCCCGGTGGCGCAGCTGATCTATGACGGCGGGACCGGGACGACCGCCGGCGCCGGCATCCTGATCGGGACCGACAATGCGTCGCCGGCCAACACCTGGACGATCTACTTCGGCCAGCCGGCGTTGAACTTCACCGGTGGGCTGACCAACGGCGATCTGATCGACGAGATGACCAACGCGGGAGTCGAGGTCGTCGCCTGCAGCACGCCGGTCGGGTGCTCGCTCGTGACGCTGCAGCTGACGCTGGTCCCGTAACGCTTGAGCGGCGTGGCATGACGAAGGGGGCGGGCCCACTGGCCCGCCCCCTTCGTGCGTTCGCACCGCCGGAGTCTCATCAGCGGGGCCAGACGGTGCGACAGCGGATCGCGAAGGGCGCCATCGGGTCCGGTAGTGGGATGGGACCTCGGCTGTGGAGACAGAACTCGAGCGCCGGTCCCAGGGTCATCTGGCGGCCCCACAGCGCGGCGCTCTCGGAGCGGACCACCGGCTCCAGCGCCGCAAACAGCTCGCGGTAAGTCATGGCCTCGGGCTTGGCGAGCCAGGTGGCCGTTCCCGGCGCCGGCCCCGGCGTTCCCAGGCGGAGCGAGTAGAGTCCCGCCGTGCCACCGGCCGCCAAGGCGGCGGCGGCATCATGGGGCGCCTGGCGCGAGGCACTGATCGCCGCCGCGTTGAGCGGGTCCAGTGCCGCCGATCCATCCACCAGATACCAGTCCTCGTACGCCTCCCCGCCCCCGGCCGCCCAGGGCGCGCCTTCGAGCCCGATCGAGAAGGAGCGCTCGAATCCCGGCGGCGGCGCGGCACCGAGCGCCGAGTGGAACCGACGCAGGGCCGCCTCGTAGTCGGTGGCCGTCGCCGCCGGGCGGCGCCAGTGCCAGAATA
Organism: Gemmatimonadales bacterium; assembly: GCA_050733015.1. Classification (GTDB taxonomy): domain Bacteria; phylum Gemmatimonadota; class Gemmatimonadetes; order Gemmatimonadales; family GWC2-71-9; genus CAVVWJ01. The sequence continues at coordinate 17,668 of JBOHSB010000321.1, read as the reverse complement.
CGTACGCCAGCATCGTGGCCTCCCTCAGCGCCCGGTATCCGCCGGTGCCGGCGGCCTGCCGAACTGGACCTCGGTGGTGTACCCGTCCGCCTGCACGGTGGCTGCGAGCAGCCGCCGGGCGCTCTCCTCCGCGTGACGGGCGAGCTCGACCTCGCTCGCTGCCTGCACCAGCTGCCGCCGCGCGAGCGCGAAGATCGTGTCGCGGTCGGAGGGGCGGAACGGATTCCACAGGCCTCGCTGCTCGTCGTAGGTCTTGAGCTCGGTGATCTCCACCCCCATCACCCCCGGTGGCGGCAGGGTGATCCGGATCCGGTGCGACGGGTGGTCCACCGTCACCTCGGTGCCGCGATCGAGGTCGAAGCCGGTCAGCACCTTGCCCGTCACCACCACGAGCGACCGCTTGGTCGAGCCCAGCCGGCTGTTCTCGTACACCACCACGTCGCGCAGCATGGTCTCGCTGGTGACCAGCCGGGCCACCGCGCGGGTCTGCTCGACCACCACCGACTGGCTCACCGTGGTCTCGCCGCCGGTCAGCCGCCTGAGCGGTGCCGTGCCCCGGGCCACGCCGCGGCCCACCACCACCGCGAGGCCGAACAGCAGGAGTGAGAGGAGCAGCGGCCAGATCGACCGGGGGGCGCGATTAGTGGCCACGGTGCGCCATGGCGGACTCGATCTCGGCGGGCTCGCGCGGAGCGCGGCTCAGCCACTCGACGCCGGACGGGGTGATCAGGTAGTCGTCCTCGATCCGGATGCCGATGTTGTCGTAGCGGGCGACGGCGGCGCGAACCTTGGTGATCATCGCACGGTTCCGGGGCGTATCGGGTAGGATATCGAGTAGCCGCGTGCTGACGTAGACGCCCGGCTCGATGGTGAAGACCTCACCCGGAGCGAAGCTGCCGGTGTCTTTCCACGGGTGGGGCGGGTCGTGGACCTCGAGCCCGATGCCGTGCCCGAGCCCGTGGGCCATGTAGAGAAACGCCTGGGTGCACCGCACCGCTTCCAGCCGGCATTGGTCGGCCCACGGCGGGTCGAACGTGGCCTCCACCCCCTCGGTGAGGCCCAGCCGGGCGACGCCACGGGCCACGACCGCGCGGGCGGAATCGCGCCAGGCTTGGTACGATGCGCCGGGCCCGGCCACCCGCTCGGCCGCGCGCTGGGCCTCGCGAACGATCTGGTAGATGGCGCGCTGCTCCGGGGTGAACCGGCCGCTCACCGGAACCGTGCGGGTCACGTCGGCCGCGTACCCGCCCCATCCGGCGCCGACGTCCATCACGACTACGTCCCCAGCGCGCATCTGCCGGTTGTTGGCCTCGTAGTGGTACTGCGTCGAGTTCGGACCCGAGCCGATGATGGAGCCGAAGGCGGGCCCATCGCCGCCGGTCTGCCGGAACGCGGCGCCGAACAGCGCGTCGAGCTGGTATTCCCATGTGCCGGAGCGGATGGCCGCCATCGCCTCGCCCTGCGCGGCCACGGTCACGTCGATCGCGCGACGGAGCAACGCCAGCTCGGCGAGGCTCTTGCGGGCGCGCAGGCTGTCGGTGGTCGGATGCGCGTCGCGCACCTCGAGGCCGGGATGCCGGGATGCGAAGCCGCGCATGAACGCCACGCCACGGGTGAGCGAGTCGCTCTCCGCGTAGTCGTTGCCCGCGTAGTCCCGCAGCGTGAACAGCGTCTGGCCGGTCGCGGCGAGCGAGTCCACCAGCGGAGCCAGCGCCGCGATCGAGCGGGCGGCCAGGCCGGTGGCACGCGAGACGGTCGCCGAATCGGGCGGGAAGCCGTCGTACAGCGCCCGGCGCGGGTCCCGGGGCTGGGTGAGGAGGGTGCCGCGTGCGTGGCCGCCGCGGAGGACCAGCACCAGGGCCGCGTCAGGCTCCAGGAATCCGGTGAGCCACCGGAAGGCCGGAAGCTGCGCCTGGCGCTCGACGCCCGCCGGGGCCGGCGCCCCGAAGGCGATCACGATCCCGTCACCCAGATGCGCCGCCAGCGAATCCCGGCGCGCCGCGTATTCCTCGGGAGCGATCGCCTGGGCGGCAACCGACACCGGTAAGACCATCGACAGCAGCGCGAAGCGAAGTCCCCTGGTCCCCAGGCGCGTGGAGCTGGTCGACATGGCGAATCCCTGCTAGGAAACGGGGGGTGGGTCGAGGCGGGGCTCGAGCGCGCCCTCGCTCCTCGCGATGACCACCGTCGCGACGGCGTTGCCGATGAGGTTCGTGATGGACCGCGCCTCACTCATGAACCGGTCCACGCCGAGCACCAGGGCCACGCCCTCCACGGGCACGACCCGGAGCGCTGAGAGCGTGCTCGCCAGGACGATGAATCCCGAACCGGTCACCCCGGCCGCCCCCTTCGAGGTGACCATCAGCACGGCCAGCACCGCGAGCTGCTGCCCGAGCGCCAGGTGGACGCCGTACGCCTGGGCGATGAACAGGGTGGCCATTGAAAGGTAGATCGAGGTGCCGTCCAGATTGAACGAGTACCCCGTGGGGATCACCAGGCCGACCACCGACCGGGCGCAGCCGTAACGCTCCATCCGGTCGAGCATCCTCGGCAGCACCGCCTCGCTGGATGAAGTCCCGAGCACGATCACGATCTCGTCCTTGATGTAGGCCAGCAGGTGGATCAGGCTGAAGCCCGACAGCCGAGCGATGAGACCGAGCACCACGAAGATGAAGACCGCCATCGTGGCGTACACACAGGCCATGAGTCGGCCCAGCGAGATCAGCGACGCGACGCCGAAGGTGCCGATGGTGTACGCCATCGCGCCGAACGCGCCGACCGGCGCCACGACCATGATGATGGCGACGACGCGAAAGAACACCTGCATGAGGCCGTCGAGCAGCCGCGTCACCACCCGCCCCGCCTCGCCGAGAGACGCCAGCGCGACGCCGAACAAGATCGAGAAGAACACGATCTGGAGGATCTCGCCCTGGGCGAACGCGCCGACCACGCTCGAGGGCACGATGTGGGTCACGAAGTCCACGAACCGGAGCTCCTGCCCCTGGGTCGTGTACCGTGAGACGTCCGCGGCGGCCGCGTGGCTCGCGTCGATGCCCTCGCCGGGACGGACCAGGTTCATCACCACGAGGCCGATCGCCAGCGCAAACGTGGTCACCACCTCGAAGTACACCAGGGCCTTGAGTCCGACCCGCCCCACCCGCTTGAGGTCGCCGGTATGAGCCACCCCCAGCACGATGGTCAGGAAGATGACCGGGGCGATCACCATCCGGACCAGGTTCACGAAGGTGTCGCCCAGCGGCTTCATGGCGCGCCCCGCGGACGGCCAGATCGCGCCGACCGCCACGCCCACCGCGATGGCGACCAGGACGCGCACCGTCAGATTGCGGCCCAGCCGGGCCAGCCGGGCCAGGCGGGTCGGTGGCATCGGGTGTGGGGTTGGCGGGAGCTCGACCACGCGGGCTAGCCGGCGTCGCCGAGCGGCGGGAGCGCGGCCTCGATCGCCGCGCGGCTGGGCTCCTCCCAGGGCGGGAGCTTGAGGGCCGTCCCCAACGCGTCCACCGGCTCGTCGAAGGTGAATCCGGGCGCCGTCGTCGCGACCTCGAACAGCACGCCGCCCGGCTCCCGGAAATAGATCGACTGGAAGTAGGTGCGGTCGCGCACCGGGGTGACGTCGAGCCCCAGCCCGACCAGCTCCCCGCGGAGACGAAGCTGTGCGTCGGCGCCCTCGATCGCGAAGGCCACGTGGTGGACCGTGCCCAGGCCGTTCCGCGCCGCCGGCGCGGCGTCGGAGACCACCAGGTCGACCAGGTGTCCGGGTCGGTCGCCGCCGACGGCGAGCCGGGTGCAGTCGGGACCCTCGTTCACGATCGTGAAGCCGAGCACGCCGGTCATCAGCCCGATGGTCGGGGCGCGGTCGCGGAGCATGAGGGTCACGCGGTGCAGGCCGCGAACGGCCATGGCCGCCTCCACGCCTCCCCCTTGCCACGCTGGCCGGACATCGCGCCCGTCGGCCACGAGCTCGAGCGCCAGCCCGGACGGGTCGCGCATCACGAGGGACGGCGCGCCGAATCGCTCGGCGACCTCTTCGGCCGTGACCCCCGCGGCTGCCGCTCGATCCCGCCAGGCGCCCAGGCTATCGGCAGGAACGGAGAACGCCGTCGCGATGACTTGCCCCACGCCGTGCACCCCCGGCGGTACGCGCTGCCCGGCGTAGGGGAATGTGGTCCAGATGGTGCCGGGCGCGCCCTGCTCCGTACCGTAGTAGAAGTGGTACACGCCGTGGTTGTCGAAATTGACGGTCCGCTTGACCAGGCGCAGGCCCAGCAGTCCGCGGCAGAAGTCGAGATCGGGGCGGGCCTCGGCGACGGTGGCGGTCACGTGATGAAGGTGCCGGATCGGATGCTGCACGTCTTCCTCGGCTCGCCGTGCGGGTTACTGTGGGACCGGCCGGAGCAGCAGGTCCTGGAGGTCGAAGCTGAAATCCACCTCCGGGGATGCCGGCGCCAGCTTTACCTGATCGATGCTGCCGTCGGGATTGAGGGCGAAGGTCACATAGGCGTCCGCGCGCAGCTCGCGGTCGCGCCATCGCGCCACGAAGGTGTCGTGCTGCCAGTGCTGCAGGTCGCCCACCATGCCGGGTGTCTGCATCATCCGGATGACGAGGCCGCCGGTCTCCTGGTCGACCTTCACGTCGCCGTACCACGCGTCCCGGTAGACGCCGGCGTACTGCGCCAGGGGCAGCGATGGGCCGGCCATCGAGTCACGCTGGGCTGCCGCGGCGGAATCGACTTCCGCCAGCTCGCGCGGCTCTGCGCCAGCAGCCGGCTGTAGATGCCAACGTAGTCGGGCGCCTTGGCCCCGAGGTAGTAGTCCAGCACCCGATACACGAGGGCGTTGAACGCCAGACCGGATTCCTGGTTGGTCAGGACGGCGACGCCCAGCCGGAGCGACGGGATCATGGCGAGCCGCGACACGTAGCCGGGCAGCCCACCGGTATGCGTGAGCATCTGCCGGCCCCGGTAGTCGCGGGTCTCGACCCCCAGCGCGTAGCCCAGGAAGTTGGGCCGGAGCGGCTCCAGGCCCGGCACGGGCTCCCCGATCGGCTCCGGGGTGACCTCGCGCCAGAGCTGCCGCGTGCTCGCCGGTGAGAAGATCGGCATTCCCCCGGCGACCCGTCCCGAGTCCAGCTGGACGATGAGCCACTTGGCGATGTCCTCCGCGCCCGAGACGATGCCGCCGGCCGGGTTGGTGTTGTCGCTCAGGAACGGCGCCACCGGGCGGACCGTGTCGTTCACCTCGGCATGCGGCGTCGCGACGTTGCCTGGGCGTCCGGCCGCGGAGTGGTGCACGTCGCTGTGCGTCATCCCCACGGGCTCCAGGATGTGGGTGCGCACGTACTCCTCCCAGCTCTGCCCCGACACCGCCTCGATGAGCTCGCCGGCCACGAGAAAGAGCACGTTGTCGTAGGCGTAGGCCGTGCGGAACGACGTCGCGGGCTTGATGTACCGGAGCCGCCGGGCGATCTCCTTCCGGTCGTACGTCGAGGCGGGCCACCAGAGCAGGTCGCCCGCGCCGAGGCCGAGCCCGCTGCGGTGGACCAGCAGGTCCCGCACGGTCAGCTCGCGCGTCACGAACGGATCGTACATGGCGAAGCCGGGCAGGTAGCGGATGACCGGCGCATCCCATTCGATCTTCCCCGCCTCGACCAGCGTCGCGAGCGCGCTGGCCGTGAACAGCTTGGTGTTGGACGCGATGCCGAACTGGGTCTGGGCGTCCACCGGCGTGGGATCGCCCAGGCGCCGGACGCCGTAGCCTTTCGCGAGGACCACCCTGCCGTCCTTCACGATCGCCACGGCCACGCCCGGCACCTCGAAGGCCTTGAGCACCTGCCCGACGTACCCATCGAAGCCGGGCGGCGGCGCCGCTGGCTTCTGGGCCTCGGCTCGAGGGGACACGAGAACGGCCGCCAGCAGCGCGGCGACGCAGGGGAGGGATCGGCTGGATGTCGGCATGGCAGACAACGTGTCGGCGAGCGGAAGGAATGGCAAGCGGCGGTCGCCACCGGTCCAGGTGCGGGTATAATACCAACTGGCCGTACCGGTTTCTTCCACCGGCCCACTGTCGGAGGTGGCTGTGCCCCTGGGGAGCGAGGAGTCGCTGCGCGTCACGTATCTCGTCCGCGCCACGGGGGGTGAGATCGCCGCGCGCGCCGAGGCGCTGATGCTCGAGCAGACGGTCGAGCTGCCCCGGGTGACGGCCGGTCGGGACCCCTGGACAGCCGCCCACATCCTCGGCAGCGTCGAGGCCATCCGGCCGGCCGGCGGCGACCTCCATCGCGTGACCATCACCCAGCCGCTCGCCACCGCCGGCGGCGATCCCGCCCAGCTGCTCAACGTCCTGTTTGGAAATTCCTCGCTCCAGCCGGACGTCGTGCTGGCCGACGTCGAGCTGCCCGAGCCGGCCTTCGGCTGGCTGCCGGGGCCGCGGGCGGGTATCGCCGGCCTGCGAGAGCTGGCCGGTGTCACCGGTCGCCCGCTGCTCGCGACCGCGCTCAAGCCCATGGGCCTGCGACCGGATCGCCTGGCGGCGCTGTGCAGCCTGTTCGCGCGCGCCGGCGTGGACCTGATCAAGGACGATCACGGGTTGGCGGATCATCCGTTCTGCCCGTTCGAGGCCCGGGTGGAAGCGTGTCTGCGCGCCGCCGAGGATGCCGCCCGCGAGACCGGTCGCTGGGCGCTATACGTCCCGAACCTCATCGGAACGCCCGACCGCGTCGCCCGCCAACTCGAGTTCGCACGCGCGGCCGGCGCCAAGGCCGCCATGATCTCGCCGATGGTCACCGGTCTGCCGATGCTCGCGCAGCTCGCCTCGCAGTCGGATGGACTTCCGCTGTTCGCCCATCCGTCGTTCGGTGGGGTGCTCCGGGCGGAAGCGCCGGCCCTGTTCGGCAAGCTGTTCCGCTGGTTCGGCGCCGACGCCGTCATCTTCCCGCATGCGGGCGGCCGGTTCGCCTACAGCCGGGAGACCTGCGGGGCGCTCGCCGCGGCGCTACGCGCCGAGCATGCCTGTGTGCGCCCGGCGTTTCCCGCGCCCGCCGGCGGGATCAAGGTCGAGCGCGTGACCGAGCTGCTCGAGTTCTACGGACCGGACGCCATCCTGCTGATCGGCGGCAGTCTGTACGAGGCAGGCGAGGCCCTGTTCGAGCGTACCCGGGCGCTGGTGGAGCGCGTCGCCCGGGCCGCCGCGGAGGCGGTGTCATGAGCGAGCCCATCCGGCAGACCCGGCCGTTCCGGTGGGACGGCATCGAGGTCAAGCCTTACAAGGGCGAAGGCTCTCATTTCTCGGGCATCACGCGCCAGGTGCTGTTCACCGGCGGCGACGGCCTGGGCTGCGAGCTGCGGTATTTCGAGGTGGCGCCCGGGGGCTGGTCATCCCTCGAGCGGCACCACCATGCGCACGCGGTCATGATCATCCGCGGGCGCGCGCGGGTGCTCGTGGGCGATCGGGTCTTCGAGGCGCGCACCCACGATCTCGTCCGGGTGCCGCCGCTCACCTGGCACCAGTTCCAGGCGTCGGACGAGGAGCCGCTCGGCTTTCTGTGCATGGTGGATTGCGAGCGTGATGTGCCCGAGCGGCCGGACGGTGACGCGCTGGCGGCCCTGCGCCAGGACCCGGTGGTGGCGGCCTTCATCAAGGCATAGCCGGGCCGCCGTCCTCCGCCCGCCGTTCCCGCGCCACCGGCTCCGGCGACATGCCGGTGAGCGCACGGCACTCCCGCACCAGGTGGGACTGGTCACAGAATCCAGCCTCGGCGGCGATTCGCGCCCAGGCCCGCGCCGGTGAGCGGTCGGCCGACGCCATTGCACAGTTGAGCCGGATGATTCGCGCGTAGGCCTTGAGCGAGAACACCGCCTCACGCCGGACGGCGCGCCGCAGCTGCCGCAGGGAGACGCTCGTTCGTCCGGCGATCGCCTGGACCCGAACCCGCCCGGTCTCCGCCCGCACGATGTCCAGCGCGTAGGCCGCGGCGCCCGGCGACTCGACCGCCCTCCGCCGAGCCCGTTCCAGCATGGCGGTCGCGAGCAGCTCCATCCGGCCCTTCGCGGTGCGGCTCGCCGGCACTGATCCTGCCAATGCCGCCGTCAATTCAAGCGCCAGCCGCGGATTCGCGTCGGCCACGTCATCCTGGCGGTCCAGGTGCTCGGCCGGGTCGAGGCCGAGGAGCGGTCGCGCCCATTCGAGCTTGATCCGGACCGCGGCGATCTCATCCCCAGGCATGAAGCTGAACACGAACGGCCGGGTCGCCGGGCCGATGATGACGAGCCGCGGGTCCAGCGGCCGCCCCGTGGGGTCCCGGCGGCAACGAAGCGCCAGGTTGAGGGCGGGGTCGGGCAACACCCGATGCATCCCCGCAGGCTGCCCGGGATCCGCCACGTGGGTCCACAGCGATTCGGCGAATCGTCCCAGCGCGGCGATCGGATGATGCTCGTGGTAGCCGCCCAGCCGGTGGCGAAGGCCGGCCGAGCAGCCGCGGGAGGCGCCATCTGTCAGCGTGGACATCTCCGACCTACGAAGCCATCGGCCGGGATGCTTCATCCACCCGTGATCCTACGGGTGGCCTTGCGCGGCCAGCAGCAGAAGCAGCCCAGGCACCAGGAAGACCAGGAAGAACGGATCGAGCCCGCTGGCGGTCAGCGACCAGACTCCGTAGACGGTGTAGGCGACCCCGATGGCCACCACGGGCCGCAGGCTGACCGGCTGGCGCCGAAGGACTTGCACGAACGTCAGCAGGACGATCACGCCGAAAGTCAGCATCGCCACCCCGGCGAACTGCCAGCCGAATCCCAGGCCGAGGATCAGATCGGCCGGGGCCCGTGCGGCCTCGAGTCCGGCCCGCTGCACCTTCCAGCCGACCAGCGAGTGGGCGGCGCTGCTCAGGAGGATGAGGAAGCCGGCCATCAGTCCCACCACCGTCCGCCAGCGGCTCATGGTCTGGAATCCTTAGGGAGATGACATCGCTGGAACACCCGGCCGCCGAGCACGCCCAGGGGGCGGCATCTGGTCCAATCTCGGGAGAGGACACCCCGAGCCGCCAGGGGAAGGCGCTGGCTCCCGTCGAGCCCGAGCTCCGTACGCGCCCTGAGAATAGTCGGCCCAACCGCACGTCCTACGCCCAGCGATCACACTCTGGGCGAGGACTCGATGCAGGGAACGCCGCTCCACCATCGGATGCACGTGTTGGGCGCGACGCTGACCTACGACACGGATTGGGACGGCGGCGAGCGGGACCTCGTTGGCTCGTACCGGATCGGCGCCACGTCGGTAGGCGAGCCTGAGCCCCGGGCGGACCGTCAGCCCTTTCGCTTGGCGTACAGCCCGTCGAAGCTCGTCGCCCAGCTCGAGCCGCCGTCCGACGACGTCTCCCAGAGCTGCCGAACGGTGCCGTCGGGGTTGGCATGGAAGCTGAGCCGGTGCCGGAGGGTGCTGCCGTCGGGCTTTCGGTTCTCACCCACAAAGGTCAGCCTGCCATCGGCATAGTGCCCGGTCAGGTTCAGCACGTTTCCGCTGCTGGAGACCCACACCTGGTGCCACGCGCCGTCGTCCCGGTCGTAGAAGTTGAAGCTCTGACCCGTCTCCCCCCTCGCCCCGGTCCAGTGCTCGTGGACCAGGCAACGGCGCTCCTCGAGGGTGACCAGATTGGTTCCCGCCTGCCCACCGCCCACCGTGACATTCCAGTCACCCACCCAGAAGTCGAGCTGACGGTATTCCGGGGCATCACATGTGGGCCGGGCGACCGCGGCGGCCTGGGCTTCGACGAAGGTTGGGCGGCCGGCAGAGCCAACCAGGGCGACCGTTCCGGTCACCAGGACGACGAGGGACGCTCGCATCGAAGAACCTTTCGATAGGGGCTCACGAGGGCGACTTCATGTGGCTGGGACAAGGCGCCTGCCCGCTCGAACACGCTCGGCGGGACGGGACGATTGACGCGATGACGAGGTGCGGCGGACGTGTGATAGGGCGCATGGATTTTTCCCCGGTCACACACGGGTTGCCGAGGGCCGTCCCACCGTATAAGTGTGTACGTACCGGGCGGAGCCAGGTGCCTGGACTGGCCGACCTGGCCCCGCCGCCGTAGCGTAACTCGATAGGCTGAACTCGTATGCGTATTGCCATGGTGTCTACGCCGTTCGTGCCGGTGCCTCCCCATCACTACGGGGGAACCGAGCTGGTGGTGCACGAATTGGTGGAAGGGCTGCTGGACCGCGGACACGATGTGACGCTGTTTGCGACCGGGGACTCTCAGAGCCGGGCCCCGTTGTGCTCCCTGTACCCTACCGCCCAGTGGCCGCCCGGATGGTTCACCGACTTGAACCACACCGCCTGGGCCATGAGCGAGGTTGCGCAAGGCCGATACGACGTGATCCACGCGCACGGTGCCGCGGCTCTCGCTCTCCGGCGCTTCTCGCCGGACACGCCCCTGGTGTACACGCTGCATCATGCTCACGACCCGGATCTGTCCGCCTACTACGCTCAGTTCCCGGACGTCACCTATGCCGCGATCTCCGAGGATCAGCGCCGGCGGGAGACCGGGGTGCCCCGCTGCACCGTGATCCATCACGGCCTCGATCCGTCCCGCTTCCGCTGGACCACGCGCCCGGCGCCGTTCGTCTGCTTCGTCGGACGCTTCGCACCCGAGAAGGGCGTCCACACCGCGATCGATGCCGCCGAGCTGGCCGGCGTGCCGATCCGAGTCGCGGGAGAGGTGCATCCGCGGGACCTCGAGTTCGGTCGAGTCGAGGCGGAGCCGCGTCTCAGCCGACCACACGTGACCTACCTGGGCTGTATCGGCCCCGCCCAGAAGGTCCCCTTGCTGCGCGACGCGCGGGCGCTGCTCGCGCCCATCGAATGGAATGAGCCGTTCGGCCTGACCTTGATCGAGGCTATGCTGTCGGGATGTCCGGTGGTCGCGTTCCGCCGCGGGAGCGTGCCCGAGCTGATCGAGCACGGCGTCACTGGCCTCATCGCCGACTCGTTCGAGGAGTTGGTCGGGTTCATCCGGCCGGGCGGCGCGGTGGATCGGTTGGATCGGCAGACGATCCGGTCGAGGGCTGCGGGCCGGTTCGACCACCGCCGCATGACGGCCGATTACGAGCGACTCTACGCTGAGGCCGTGGCCGAGCTGACGCCTAGCGGCCGTTGGCCCATCACCGCGGCATGAGCCGCACCGTCGCGGCTCCCAGTCCTGCTGGGCCATCCGACCACGCCGGCAGCGATCTGCGGCCGGTCTCGATGGCCGAGGCCGTCGGGTATCCGGCCATCGAGTGCGCCAGCGAGCATCTGGCCGATCGCATGGTGGTGCTGAAGCACGATCGGCTGTTCATGCTCGCCGACCAGCACGGCAACATCGCGCCCGCCGGCGTGTGCTCGCTCGGGCTGTTCCAGGACGACACCCGCATCCTCAGCCACTACGAGCTCTCGGTGTACGGTGGCGCCCCCGACCTCCTGTCCGCCCAGGTGCCCACCGCCTACGGGGCGCAGGTCGATCTGGCCATTGCGAACCTGGCGTTCGGCGGCGACCCCTGGGATCCCAGAAATGTCGTGCACATCCGACGGGAGCTCGCCCTCGACGACCGCCTGCTCGAGCGGATGACACTCACCGGCTACCTCGGCGCGCCCGCAGAGTACTGGGTCGAGCTTACCCTGGGCTGCGATTTCGCCGACATCTTCGAGGTCCGCGGCTGGCGGCGCGAGGCACGCGGCCAGTACTTCGCGCCCAGGACCTCGGGCGATGCGCTCGAGTTCGCCTACCGCGGCCGGGACGGCCGGCTGATTCGCAGCGCGATCCGGTTCGGGCGCCGGCCCGACCGCCTCACCGAGCGGACCGCGCGATGGAACCTTCGACTCGAGCCCGACCGCCCCATCGTACTCGAATGGGACGTGTGCGCGGCGGATGGAGGCGACTGCGTCGTCCCGGTGGCACGGGCGCTGGACGAGTCGCGACCGGCACTCGACCGCGTCTACCGGGCGTGGCACGAGGGGAACAGCCGGTGGGAGACCGACGTCGCGGACTTCGACGGCCTCCTCTATCGGGCCGCGGACGATCTCCGCGCCCTCTACGTCGAGGTGGACGGCGAGGCCGTGATCTCGGCCGGCATCCCGTGGTACTCGACGGTGTTCGGCCGCGATTCCATCATCACGTCCCTCCAGACGCTCCCGCTTCAGCCCCGGATCGCGGTGGACACGTTGCGCTATCTGGCGCGCCGGCAAGGCGAGCGCGAGGATGCCTACACCGAGGAGCAGCCGGGGAAGATCCTCCACGAGCTCCGCCGCGGCGAAATGGCCCGGAGCGGTGAGATTCCCCACGTGCCCTACTACGGCAGCGTCGACGCGACGCCGCTGTGGCTGATCCTGCTGCACGAGACCTGGCGCTGGACCGGCGACCTCGATCTCGCCCGCGATCTCCTTCCCCATGCCGAGCGGGCCCTCGACTGGATCGCCCGTTATGGCGACCAGGACGGCGACGGGTTCGTGGAATACTCCCGCACCTCGGCGAAAGGCCTGGTGAATCAGGGCTGGAAGGATTCGGGCGACGGCGTCCCGTTCCCGGATGGCCGCCTCCCGGCGCCACCGATAGCGCTGGTCGAGGTTCAGGGGTACGTGTACGACGCCAAGCTTCGGATGGCCGAGCTGTTCCGGCACCTGGGCCGGCCGGAGCGCGGGGCGACGCTGCGTCGCGAGGCGTCCGAGCTCCGCAATCGGATCCGCGCGGCCTTCTGGATGGAGAAGCTGGGCACCTTCGCTCTCGCCCTCGACGGTCGAAAGCGTCCCATTCCCACCGCCACCAGCAACGCCGGCCACCTGCTGTGGAGCCGGGTCCCCACCCCTGAGATGGCCCGCCGCCTGTCGGCCCGGCTGCTCGAGGCCGATTTCTTCTCGGGTTGGGGCGTGCGCACCCTGAGCGCCTCGCACGCGGTCTTCAACCCGATGAGCTACCACAATGGCTCCATCTGGCCCCACGACAACGCCATCCTCGTGCTCGGCATGGCCTTGCACGGGCACGCGCGGGCCGCCATCCCGGTCGTGCGCGCGCTGTACGAGGCGGGTGTCCACTCCGAGTTCCAGCGTCTGCCCGAGCTCTATTGCGGGATGCCCCGCCAAGGCGGCGCCCGCCCGGTGAACTATCCGGTGAGCTGCTCGCCACAGGCGTGGGCCTCGGGCTCGCTCTACATGCTGCTGCAGGCCCTGCTGGGCATCTACCCCGAGGCGCCGGCTCACATCCTTCACATCCGCGATCCCATCCTGCCGGACTTCCTGAACGAGCTCACCGTCTCCGGTCTGGCGATCGGCCGCTCGCGCGTGGCGCTGCAGTTCCGGCGGCATGGCACTCGGACGCTGGCCAACCTGCTCAGCGTGGAAGGAGAGCCGCTGCAGGTTCGGATCGAGCTTAGCTGAATTGGGGTGGGATCAGGTGAGAGCCGGCGCTGCGAGATCTACCGAGCGAAACGTGGAAGGAGGATCGACCAGAACTTGCGACGGCAAGCCCACAACCCCGGACGGCCGTGTGGGCCAGGGTTCATGGGCTGACCACGGTTGGAACCAGACCGAGCTCGGTTGTAGTAGTAAGGGAAACCACCTTATAGCCAGCCTGGGCGATGTGTTCCCTGCCCCCCTGCTCCCGGTCGACGACGGCCAGCACGCCCTCGACCTGGCCTCCGGCCTGCTCCACGGCCGCGATTGCCGTGATGGCCGATCCACCCGAGGTGATCACGTCTTCTACGACCACCACGGCCTCGCCCGGGCGGAAGTTCCCTTCGATGAGCTGGCCCATGCCGTGACTCTTGGCCTCCTTCCGCACGCTGAAGGCGTCGATGACGGCGTGGGTCCCCCAGCTCGCCGCCGCGACGGCGTAGGCGACCGGATCGGCGCCCATGGTGAGGCCGCCGATGGCCCGTGGCCGCCACCCGGCCGCGTTGATGGCTCCCAAGCCGAGGCGCCCGATGAGCACCTGTCCTTCGGCGCTCATGGTGGTCAGGCGGCAGTCGATGTAGTAGGAGGAGCGTTGCCCTGAGGCGAGAACGAAATCTCCACGGCGGACCGATCGCTCGAGGAGCAGGCGGCGCAGTTGATCGGCGTCGCTCACTCCCCGCCCTTGCTGAACAGCGAGGCCAGGAAGCCTCGCTTTCCCCCGCCCTGTCGGACTGCCGTGCACAACTCGGTGGCGAATTCGTCCACCGTCTTGGAACGCTTGTTCAGATCCCGTTCCAAGCCACGCATGACGGCGGCCTCGATCGGCCCCGGAAACCGAAGTCCCTTAACGGCTTGGTTGAGCGGAACCGGCGCTTGTGTAAGTAGTTGCTGAAACAACTCCCTCGGGCTCTTGCCGGTGAACGGCAGCTCCTGGGTCAGCAGATAGTACGCAATCGTCGCCAGGCTATAGACGTCTGCCTGCTCGTTGACCAGTTCCCCACTCAATGTCTCAGGGGCCACATACTGGAGCGTTCCTACGAAGAAACCGGCGCGGGTGAGGCGCTCCTCAGGGTTGAGCTCCGCGTCGCGCGCGATCCCGAAGTCGAGCAGCTTGGCCGTCTGGGTGGCGGGATCGTACATGATGTTGGCGGGCTTGAGATCCCGGTGAATGATGCCGGCCTTGTGGGCGCTCGCCAGCGCCGCGCCGAGCTGCTCGACGATCGTCGCCACCAGAAGCGGAGCGACCTGGCCCGAACGATTGATGAACTCCGCCAGCGGCTCGCCCTGCGCCCACTCGAGGGCCAGGTAGTGCAATCCGTCGGTGGCGCCGAAGTCGAAGGTCTGGACGATGTTGGGATGAAGCACCCGGGCCCCGTACTCGGCCTCGCGCAAGAAGCGCTTGACCGCGATCGGGTCCTGGGCCAGCCGAGGCCGCAGGATCTTGACCGCGGCCCGGCCGCGCTCCGGATGCTCCGCGCGGTACACGGTGGCCGTGCCGCCCTCGCCGATGTACTCCGCGAGGTGATAGCCGGCCACTGTTCGTCCCACCATGTTGTCGGCGTTCATGGATCCGCCAAGCTACCGAGAATCCATGCGGGCAGCAAGTTGCGTCACGCGTGCCCGTGAGCCACCTTAACCTTCCGCAGCGCCCGCACCCGTGCGCGCGAACCCGCTTTCTCCGGAGCTTCTTGATGCGTCGGCTGGTCATATCCGTCGTGCTCGTGACGACCTTCGGCTGTGGCAGTTGGAGCCGCGTCGGCGGCGAGCGGGAGCCCACGCCCTCGGAAACGCTGACGCGGGTCCTCAACAGCACCCAGTACTACCAGCGCCTCGGCCGACTGGCCGCCGACCAGCCGCTGCCGTTCGTCGGCAACGTGGCGTTCGCCGCCGGGGCCGCCGACTCGGTCATCGGCCTGTTCGGGCTGTCGCTCGAGAACCGTGCGCTCGCGTTCCAGCGCGAGGGAAACGTCTTCGTCGCGCGCTACCGCGTGAGCCTGTCGTTCAAGCGCGAGGGCGCGCCCTCGGTCGACGTGGCGCGGGAGGAGATCGTGCGGGTGCCGACCTTCCAGGAAACCCAGCGGGCCGATGAAAGCATCCTGTTCCAGCAGATCCTGCGGCTGCTGCCGGGGACCTACCACGTCACCGCCACGGTCCGCGATGTGGGGTCGACCTCCGAGAGTCACGCGCAGGCGGACTACACGGCGCCCAGCTTCGCCGCCGGGACCACCAGCGGGCCCATCCTCGCATACCAGGCCACGGGGCGGGGCAGTCTGACCGACCCGCTCAACCTGGTGCTCAACCCCCGGGGGTCGGTGGGCTACGGCAGCGACACGCTGCTGGCCTACATCGAGGGCTACAACTTCACCAAGCCGACCACCGTACCGTTCAAGGTCATGGACGAGCAGCAGAACGTCGTGCATCAGAACGAGCTCCACTTCCGCGGCGGACATCCGGTCGAGAGCCAGGTCGTTCGGTTGTCGCCGGACAGCGTGGCGCTGGGCGAGTTGAAGCTGGTGGTCGGGGAAGGGGAGACCGAGCGGAAAGTCTCCGCCCTGGTCTCGTTCACCAGCGCCTGGGTAGTCACCAATTTCGACGAGATGCTCGACTTGTTGCGGTACTTCGGGCACGATGACGAGGTGAACGCCATGCGGAAGGCACCGGAATCCGAGCGCGCCCGCCTCTGGCGCGAGTTCTACGTCGCGACCGATCCCAACAACACCACGCCGGAGAACGAGGCGCTCAACGCCTACTTCAGCCGCATCGCCCAGGCCAATCAGCGGTTCACCGACGAGGGGATCGCCGGCTGGCGCACCGATCGCGGCGAGGTCTACGTGAATCTGGGCCCGCCCGATGAAGTGGTCGAGAACACGCCCGGCACCACCGCGAACCGGATCCTCCGCTGGACCTACATCAATTTCCGGCTCGAGCTGTTCTTCCGCGACGAGAGCGGCTTCGGGCGCCTTCGCCTGCTGCCGAGCAGCCGCGCCGACTACGAGCGGACCCTGTCCCGGCTGCATCGGCAGGGATAAGGAAGACGGAGCGCGGGCGACGGGCGGGGGGGAGGAGGGGCCCGGACCGAGGCGCGCCACCCGCCGAGTGACCGGCCGTAGTGCAGGGCAGGGCAATCTAACGACCGATCGCTACATTCACCCGCCTGACCGCCTGACCGCCTGACCGCCTGACCGCCTGACCGCCTGACCGCCTGACCGCCTGACCGCCTGACCGCCTGACCGCCTTATCTTCCCCCTGATGCCCAACCACACCCCTCCCCAGCTCTTCCTCATCGATGGCTACGCGCTGATCTATCGCGCCTTCTTCGCGATGATCGCCCGGCCGCTCCGGACCACCAAGGGAGAGAACACCTCTGCCGCCTGGGGAGTGGTGAATTTCCTCCTGCGTCTGCGCGAGAAGTACCGGCCCGACTACGTCGCCTGGATCAACGATGCCGGCACCTCGTTCCGGGAAGAGCGCTACCCCGAGTACAAGTCCACCCGGGAGAAGCTGGACGATTCGCTCCAGGCCGACTTCGACCGCGCGGTCGAGCGGATCTGCGCGCTGCTCGAAGGCTTCCGGATTCCGCTCGTCACGGTGCGTGGCTACGAGGCCGACGACGTCATCGGCACCCTGGCCACCGCTGGGGCGGCGCGCGGGCTCTGGGCGGTCATCGTCTCGGGCGACAAGGACTTCTATCAGCTCATCGGGCCGGGCATCACCCTGCTCAATCCGGGGCGCGGCGGTCCGGCGGCCGTGGACGAGGTGTGGGTGGATGAGTCGAACGGCGCGGAACGGCTGGGCGTGCCGCCGCACCAGGTGGTGGATTTCCTGGCCCTGGTCGGCGACGCGTCCGACAACGTGCCGGGCGTGAAGGGGATCGGCGAGAAGGGAGCGCAGAAGCTGCTCGCCGACTATGGCGATCTGGAGACCATTCTTGCCCGCGCGGCGGAGATCACGGCCAAGCGTACCCGCGAGGCGCTGCTCGGCCAGGCGGACAACGCCCGGTTGTCGAGGGATCTCGTCACCATCAAGCGCGACGTGCCGGTCGAGCTCGACGTCGACGACCTGGTGCTGCGTGAGCCGGATCGTGACGCCTTGATCCGGATCCTGACCGAACTCGAGTTTTTCTCCCTCGCGAAGCGGCTGGGTGGCCCGCCCGCCGCGGCGGCGCCCGAGCCCGCGGTGCCGGACCCGACGCCGCCCGGTGCCGCGGCCGCGGTCACGGAGGAGGGATCGTACCACGAGG
>JBOHSB010000320.1:0-1696 GCA_050733015.1 Gemmatimonadales bacterium | reverse complement strand
ACCAGGATCTGGTCCAGCGGAGACAAGATGGCGTCCAGGGCGATCAGGTTCTCGACCCGGTCGTCAACCAAAAGGATCCGGGCTTGCCGTGGCACCTGGCTCACCATCCTCATGCTGCCCGTGTATCCAGCAGCCCGCCCCCGGCTGGCCTGGTGTCATCGTCTCATGTCCGGGCCAGATCGCTCCTCCCGCGGCCCGCGGAATTGCGCCGCGCTCCCGCCTTCGCCCCGCCAGCCTTCTGCTCCGCCGCCTTCGCCTTGGCGGCCCTCGGCGCGGCCGCCTTCTGTTCCGCCTTCGGTCTGGCCGGTCCTTCCTCCGCCGCCTCCGGTCCCGTGCCCCCCGGTTTCGTCCTCTCCGGTTCCGCGCTCCCCGGCTCCGCCCTCTCCGGTCCCGCGCTCTGCGGTTCTGGCGCGGCCGACGGCAGGCTCATCTTCGGCGTGAAGACCTCGCCGCGCAGCGCGCGCTCGACCAGGTCGACGGCCTCGGCGGTGGCGGCGAGCCGGGCGCCCTCCTTGCGGTAGGCGGCCAGCACCGTGTCGATCGCGTGCGGCGGCAGCACGCCCGCTAGCTCGGTCCTGGCCGTGCGGTATCCCTGCCGCGCACCCTCCACGCACGCCTTCGAGTGATACCTGGCCAGCGCGGCCAGGGCGACCGGGTACCGGCGCAGCACCCCGTGCAGACGGTAGTCAGGTGGCACCACGTCGAGCAGCCAGCCGACCGCCGTGGACTCGAATTCTTCGCTGCCGGGCGGGTGCACCCCGGCTGGCCACCCCGGTGGCATGTATGCGCCCATCTCGACAGCATACCAGCTACTCGAACTCACATTCTAGCTATGCTCGCTAGTGTGCGTCAGACTTTCTGGCAGGGTTTCGAGGCTGATCCGTGACAGGGAGTTCGATCTTGAGCAGGAGCAACGACCTGGTGCCGGTCGAGACGCGGCTGCAGCTGGGTCGGTCGGCGAGAATATTTGAGGCGATCTCCTCTTCTGAGCCGGCCTGCAGCTCCCCGGAAATAGCGGCGGTCTCCGAAGACGATGTCGCCGAGGACGAGCAGGCTCCAGCGATCGCCGACATCTCGATAGTGGCGTTGATCGGGCACCCCACCGCGGCCCATACGCTTCGCCCATACTGCTTGCAATCTACTACCGGCAGGTACTACGGTCGCGGCAAGCGGTTGCAAACCACAAGCGGAAGGAGCCGCCCGTGCTGAGGCAGGTCGCGGAGGGTGTGCTGATCCACCAGAGCGAGTTCTGCCAGAGCAACGCCGTTGTCGTGCACGGCCGGGCTGGCGTGCTACTTATCGACCCCGGGGTGCTCGGCCACGAAATGGCCGCCCTCGCGAACGACCTTAGCGAGTTGGGCCAGCCCGTTGTGGCCGGGTTTTCTACGCATCCGCATTGGGATCACCTGCTCTGGCACGCCGGGCTCGGCGCGGCGCCCCGTTACGGCACGGCCCGCTGCGCGGCCACTGTCCGGGATCGGCTGCCGGACGCGAATGCCAAGGCCCGCGTCGCCGAGCAGCTGATACCGCCGGACATCGCCGGGCAGGTACCGCTTGACCTGCTCGGCCTCATTACCGGCCTGCCCGCCCAGACGACGCAGATTCCCTGGGACGGCCCTGGAGTCCGGATTCTCGAGCATCAGGCGCATGCCCCGGGCCACGCGGCGCTGCTGATCGAGGAACGCGGGGTTCTCGT
>JBOHSB010000319.1:0-2462 GCA_050733015.1 Gemmatimonadales bacterium | reverse complement strand
GATCTCGAGCACGGCGTTCCCGTCACCGCTGAAACCCGGTTCCGGCTCCAGTCTACCCAGAAGCTGCTCACCGCGACGGCGATCCTCCGCCTGGCGGAGACCGGGAAGCTTCGGCTCGACGATCCGGTGCAGGCCTATTGCCCCGCGTTCGGCGCCCGCGCGGGCGCGCCAACGCTCCGGGAGCTACTGTCGCACCAAGGCGGCGTGCGGCCGGCGGACCTCGCGGACCTGTTCAGCCGCCAGCACTACGCCTCGGCCCAGGCGGCGGTGCGCCGATTCGTGCGGGGCAGCCTAGGCTACCGGCCCGGCACGGCGATGGTGTACTCGAACGCGGGCTACACGCTGCTCGCCTGCGCGATCGAGGGCGCCACCGGCCGGCCCTACGATTCCACGCTCGCCGCCCTGGTCCTCCGCCCCGCCGGCATGCAGGCGACCCGGAACGACAACGTGTTCGAGGTCGTACCCGACCGAGCCCGATACTACGTCGTCCGTACCGCGGCCAACACCGAGCAGTGGCGCGGCCTCTGGACCGAGGCCCACCTCTCGGCGACGCCGCTGGGCCAGCCCGCAAACGCCGATCCGGTGGATCCGAGCTGGGCGATCGGCGCCGGCAGCTATCTGGGAACGCCGGGCGATCTGGTTCGCTTCGGCCTGGCGCTCATGGGCGGATCACTGCTGCGGGGCATGTATCGGGACAGTGCCTTCGCGCCGGCCCCGCTCACGGCTACCGGGCTTCCGACCGGGCGAGCCCTCGGCGGCTGGGTGCTCGATTCCACCGGCCGCGGCGTGGCCCGGATGCTGGGCAGCACCTGGAACGGCTCGTTCGGCGTGGCGGTGGATTCGGTGAGTGGTGTCGTGGTCGCTATCGCGTCCAACATCGAGTTCGATCAACCGGCCCAGCTCATCGCCCGGGTGCTGGAGCTGTGGCGGCCGCTCGTCGCGCGGCGCGCGCCGTAGACCGGTGTCAGGGGGTTCCCGCCCGCGGGAGCTACGTCAGGTGCGCTCCGGGAGCACCCTCCCGCATTTCGTGGGACGCTGTAGCTTGAGTTCCTTCCACCCACATTGAGGGAGCGATGCGCTTCGACCTCACCACGTTCACGTTACTTCACGTCGCCCTGAGTCTGGTTGGCATCATCGCGGGCCTGGTCGCCGTGGGCGGACTGGTGGCGGGCCGGCGGCTCGACGGCTGGACCGGCACCTTCCTGGCGACCACGTTCCTGACCAACCTGACCAGCTTCGGCTTCCCGTTCGTGAAGTTCATGCCGTCCTACGGCGTGGCGATCGTATCGGTGGTCCTGCTGCCGATCGTGGCCTATGCCCTGTACCTCAAGCGGCTCGAGGGTGCGTGGCGCCGGGTGTACGTGGCCGGCGCCGTGGCCGCGCTCTACCTCAATGTGTTCGTCCTGGTCGCCCAGCTGTTCCACCGGATCCCCGCGCTTATCGTCCTGGCCCCGAGGCAGCAGGAGCCGCCGTTCCTGCTGTCGCAGCTCCTCACCCTGGCGCTGTTCATCGGGCTCGGGCGGGCGGCGTGGCGGGGGTTCGCCGGCGAGTCGGTGGCGTCCCTCAATCCTGGTACCGATCGTGGTGCCGCACCCAGGCCTGCGTGAACGAGAGACCGTCTTCGTCCCGCCCCTTGGGCGCCAGGTCGAGGTAGTTATAGGCGGTGTTCAGGAAGTCGATGCCGCGGGCGTAGCTCGAGTACGTGTGGAAGATGGCGCCCGCGGGATCCCGGTAGAACACGCTTACGCCCTCTCGGTCGGCGAAAGCCTGGTCCAGCCGTTGGTAGTTGTACACCGCCGTCCCGTCGCCGACCTGCTCGGGCGTGAACGACACGCCGAGATCGTAGTTGAAGTCGCTCCCACCCGACGACACCCACCGGAAGTGCCAGCCCATCCGCTCGCGGAACCGCTCCAGCTTGGGCACCGGGGCCCGGCTCACCGCCGCGAAGCTCACGTCGCGCTGGCTCAGGTGGATCACGATCGGGTCGAAGTTGTCGGCCCAGAACGAGCAGCTGGCGCAGCCCTGGTCGGCCTCGGGGTTGAACATGAAGTGGTAGATCACGAGCTGGCTCCGCCCGGCGAACAGGTCGGCCAGGGTGACGCGGCCGCCGGGGGCGTCGAAGGCGTAGGTCTTCTCGACCCGCTCCCAGGGCAGGGCGCGCCGCTCGCGGCTCAGCTCGTCACGCAGCCGGGTGAACGCCTTCTCCTTGGCCAGGAGCGCGGTGCGCGCGGCGGTCCACGCGTCGTGGGAGACCACCGGGTGCCGGTCCAGGCCGGCGGGGGTATCGGTGTCGGTTGCCATGAGCGTTCCTCCGCAGTAACGTTCTACCATTAGGTTGAACAATTCCACGGCCGGATGATATTCTACCAGGCGGTTGAATGCAAGCCAGTGCCCGTCCCGCCCGGTTGGACCGGATCTACGGTGCCATCGCCGACCCGACCCGCCGCGCCATCGTCGCCGAC
>JBOHSB010000318.1:0-16737 GCA_050733015.1 Gemmatimonadales bacterium | reverse complement strand
CGGGATGACAGCACCGAGTACCGGATGACAGCAACCGGCGGCCGCCACCACCATCAGCCGGCACCCGGTCGTCCTGTCCGGCCCCGACCCGCGATCCGGGCTTTCACCTTCGGGTTGGTGAGCTCGCGCAGCGCGTCCTTCCCCACCCACCTCGCCGCCGGCTCCTCCGACGCGGCCAGCCGGCGCGCCAGCTCGACCGCCCGGCGGCTGAGCGCCAGGCTCCGCCGACCCACCGACCGCAGCGCCCAGCTCACGCCCTTCTTGACGAAGTTGCGCTCGTCACGAAGTTGCGCTCGTCGGCCGCGGCCCGCTCGATGAGCGGCAGCGCCCGAAGGAACGGCGTGTCGCCGGTGCGCTTGTCGTGCAGCGCCACGCTCGCCAGGAGGGCGAAGGCCGCCCGCTTCACGAACTCGTCCCGCCGCCCGCTCCACTGCTGCACCTTCCGCCAGGCGTGGGGCGTCCGGTCGAACAGGCAGAAGCACAGGGTATCGCACACGCCCCAGTTGTCGAAGTCCCTCGCCCAGCGGTCCATCTGGGCCGCGGTGACGCGCTCCGGCTCCTCCACGTACGCCGCGAGCAGGCGCGCCTCATACCAGCCGGTGGCCCAAAGCGCGGCCGCGAGCGCATGGTCGCGGCCGAGGGACTTGGCCAGCTGCTGGATGGTGCTCATGGACACCCCGTACGCCTTGGGCGCGACGATGCCGTAGCGGGTCCGCATCTCCTCGCGGGCGCGCCGGTTGCCCCGGCGCTCGAGCCGCTCCAGCACCTCGCGCACCCGCTCGACCATGGCGGTCACGCGAGGGAGCGCACGAACCGGTCGAGCCTGGCGAAGCTCTCGTCCATGCCGCCCTTCATGCCCGTCTCGAGCGCCGCGTCACGGGCCGACTTCGACGGGTACGAGATGGTCAGCGTGATAGTCGTCTTCCCGGCGGATTCGGTGAGGACGAGGGTGTTGATCGTCTCCGGCCACTCCGGACCCCATCGCTCGGTGGTGACCAGCCGTTCGGGCGGCGCCACTTCGCGGACGATGCCGGACATCTCCATCTCCGCGCCGTCCGACTTGCGCCAGACGTAGCGCCACTTCCCGCCGGCGCGCGGGTCGATCTCGCACACCGGCATGGTCCACCCCTCCGGACCGAGCAGCCACTGCGGGATGTGCTTCGGATCGGTCCAGGCCGCGAACACCAGGCGGCGCGGGGCGTCCACCACCCGCGTGACGACGACTTCGCGATCGGTGGGCGTCGTGTACGTGGTGACGCCGGTCTTAGTGGCGGTGGCCATCAGGCTTCTCCTGTCGCTTGAGGTGATCGAGGTAGGCGTCGAGCCGAGCGTAGCTGGCGTCCCAGAACCGCTTGAACCCGCCGGCCCATTCGGCGACCTCCCGGATCGGGCCGGCGTCGAGCGTACGCGGCCGCCGCTGCGCCTCGCGGCCGCGCTGGATGAGACCAGCCCGCTCGAGCACGCGTAAATGCTTGGAGACGGCGGGCCCGCTCATCTCGAACGGGGCCGACAGCTCCTTCACCGTCGCCGGCCCCTGCGCGAGTCGGAGCAGGATGGCGCGGCGAGTGGGATCGGCCAGGGCCGAGAGGGTGAGGCTCAGGGTGTCTGGGGTAGCGGGCATGGAGATCCGTCGTTGGTAACTGATCGGTTATTTAACCTACTGGTTATATACATGACGATCGATCGCCTGTCAAGCCCGACCAGCCGACCTTGCGCCCGGCACATCTCCGCTACCGCTTCGGCCCGCTCGAGTGGGTGTGGCGCATGCTGACCTACGCGCATGCCCAGCCCTTGCGTCGCCTGCCTTCAATTGCTTGAGGGAGTTGGCCTGCTTGAGGGGTCCGTCGCTTGATATGGAGGGGAATAGCGCGTCGCTCTAACAGCCTCGTTTGCACCGCGCCTCAGTCCCGGAGCCGGTACCCCGCCTTGGCCACGGTCACGACGTAGCCGGACTCTTGCGGCTCATGGCCGAGCTTGCGCCGCAGCACGGCCACGTGGGTGTCCACGGTCCGGCTGCTCACGTCCTCGCGGTAGCCCCACACCTCCATCAGCAGCTCGCGACGGGTCGCCACTTCGCCGCCCCGCCGCATCAGCGCCACGAGCAGCTCGTACTCCTTGGGCCGGAGCGCGATCGGCCTCCCGGCGCGCCGAACGTCCCGGGTGGCGGTGTCCACCTCGAGGTCGGCGAACCTGAGGGGCATGGCCGGGGCCCGCAGCCGCTCGAGCTCGGACAACGGCGTGTTGGAGAGCTCGCGCAGGATGCCGAGCAGGTGCTCGTGGGAGCGCTGGGCCCGAAGGGCGGAGGTGTAGGTGCGGACCCGGTCGAGGGTCGCGGCGAACCGGTCCTCCGCGAACGGCTTGAGCAGGTAGTCGAGCGCGCGGACCTCGAACGCCTCGAGCGCGTAGCGCTCGTGGGCGGTGACGAACACCACGGCCGGACGCGGCTCGGCCGCCAGGCTCGTGGCCACGTCGAGCCCGCTCAGCTCCGTCATCTGGATGTCGAGGAACACCACCTCGGGATGGACCCGGCCGATGGCCGCGACCGCTTCCCCACCCTCCGCGCACTCGCCCACCAGCTGCATGTCGGCGTGCCTGGCCAGGAGCCCGCGGAGCCGGGCGCGCGCCAACGGCTCGTCGTCCACGATGAGCGCACGGATGCGCGGCGCGGTCATGCGGTCGCCTCCGCCATCCGGAGCGGAATCGAGAGCGAGCAGACCGCGCCGCCGTCCGGCGCCGGGGCGAGCGCGAAGCGCTGCTCGCGGCCGTAGAGCTGGCGCAGCCGGGCCCGCGTGATCGAGAGCCCCACGCCCTCGCGGACGCCGGCGCCCAGTCCCACGCCGTCGTCGCGCACGGTGAGATTGAGTCGCCCGTCGCCCTGCCACGCGCGGACCTCCACCTGGCCGGGCGTGATGCGGCGGGTGACGCCGTGGCGGATGGCGTTCTCGACCAGCGGCTGCAGGATGAGCCGCGGCACCAGCGCGTCGCGCACCCGCGCCTCGACGTCGATCGACACCCGGAGGCGATCGCCGTAGCGGGCCTCCTGGATCTCGGCGTACCGCTCCAGCAGGGTGACCTCTTCCCCGAGCGTGGTCTCGACCCGGGTCCCGCTTCGGAGCGTGAGCCGGAGCATCTCGCTCAAGCGGGCGAGCAGGCGGTCGGCCCGGGCCGGGTCCTCCCACACGAGGGCGGAGATCGCGTGCAGCGCGTTGAACAGGAAGTGCGGCTGGAGCTGCGCGCTCAGCACGTGCAGCCGGGCCTCGGCGAGCTGGCGCGCGAAGGTGGCCGCCGCGATGGCGCGCTGGCGGCTCTCCCACGCGTGGCCGGCCGCCTCCGCCGCGGCGACGATCAGGGCGTAGAGCAGGAGATCGGGGCCGATGTAGCGCAGGATGCCCCAGCCCGCGGCGCCGAGCAGGCCGCCGTCCGGCTGGGCCCAGGGGAGCAGGCTCTCGGCGACGCCCATGAGCGCCCCGCCGACCGTGAGGAACAAGGCCGCGCCGAGCGCGTGGACCGCCACCATGCGGCCTACCGAGGCCCCCAGCCGCCGCGCCCACAGCGTGCCGGCGACCACCGGCGGCGTGAGCAGCGCGCACGGCCACCAGCTCGCGAGCTGTTCGGCGACGAGGCGGTACCACGGCTGGGCCACACCGGCATGCGCCTGCATCAGGCGGCCCTCCGCCGCGAACACGAGGCCGGTGACCGTCCAGAAGGCGAAGCCAAGGAGGAAGAGGCGGCCCAGGCCGATCAAATCGCGCAGCCGAGCCCGCGGCGCCGGGCCTTCGAGCACGGGCGCCGCGATCGTGGTCTCGAGCGGGAGGACGCGATCGCGCAGCGGAGTCATGGTTTCGAGTGGAGACGCCCGAGCACCGTGAGGCGGCACCCGGGCGTCGACCATGTCAGGTCGGCTGGGCGCTCAGGGCGCCGGGGCGGGCCGGTTGTTGCCCTCGTCCGCGACGAAGCGCCACGCGCCGGTGTCCTGCTTCTGCCAGATGGTCAGATACTTGGAGTAGAAGGTGCCGGCGCCCTCGATGACGAACACGGCCTCGCCCACGGAGAAGCCCAGGTCGCCGCTGGCCGCGGCGCCCGAGAGGAGGGGGACCCAGCTCACCACGTCGTTGGGGCCGCCGGTGAACGCGAGCCCGATGTCCGTGGGGCCGAACACGAACTCTGGGCCGCCGACGGCCATGGCGTTGGGCGCGGCGTACTGCTCGAACGCGGGCCCGCTGCCGTTGCTCACCGAGGCCGCGCTGAACGCCGCGTCCACGCCCAGGATCTGCGCCGCCTGCTCGGCGGGACCGGTGTTGGGGAAGTTGCGGCGGTGCTTCGTGTCCGGCGTGCCGAACCCGGCCGGTATCGGGGTGACCTGGCGACCGCCGGCGTTGAACACGAACGCCTCGACCTGCCAGTCGCCGCCGTCCGCGCGGCGCCAGTAGATCAGGAAGAAGCTCGGCCGCGGCGCGCCGGTGCCGAAATTGATGGTGGACGAGCCCTCGCCCCAGGTGAAGCCCCGGGTGCCGTCGTTCGACACGTCGGCCACGATGACATGCCAGCTCAACGCGCTGGGCGCGAGCGCGTCGGTCGAGAGGAAGCTGGTGACGGCGTCGCGTCCGTGGAGCAGGTTGACCCGGGGCGACAGGAAGATCGCGTCGTCGGTGAGCGCGCCGCCCACGCCCGCGACGACGCCCTGCGCCGCGATGGCGGCCGAGAGCGCGTTCCCGGCGCCGATGAGCGAGGCGCGCTCGGCGCGGAGGTCGAGATGGGCGCGATCGCTGGCTTCGGAGGAGAGCGAGGGGTCGCCCGGCGCAACCGTGTCGTGGCATGCCAGCGCGGTGCCCGCCAGGACGGCGATGAGTACGAGGTGTCGCATGGTTCGGCCTCCAGCTTCGGTGGGGGTTCGCTCGCCGCTGGGGCGAGCCTGCTGCACACCCTAGGACGCCGGAGCGGGAAGGCCGAATGGCGCGGGGCTGTTAGAGAATTGCAAGGCGACGTTTGACAACGGGCGGTCGCGACCACAGAGTCTGCGAATGCGGCTCGCGATCCGAATCGCGCTCATCGACGCGGAAGCCCCGTGACGAGGCGGGCGCTGCTGGCATGCGCCGCCGCCCTCGGGTTGGGTGGCGTCGCCCGCGCCCAGACGCCGACGCGAGCCCAGCAGGTCGCGGCCGCCGTGCTGCCGCTCCCCGCCCCCCTTCGGGCCGGGGCCGGCGTCGTGCGACTCGACCAGCGCGGGACCCCGGAGGAATGGCGGCCGAGCCGCAACGGGATGGTCTGTCTGGCGGACGAGCCCCGCGACTCGATCTTCGACGTGCGATGCTACCACCGGTCGTTCATCCCGTTGCTCTACCGGGCCAGGCAGCTCAGAGCGGCCGGCACGCCCGACTCGGTCTTCGACGCCACGATGGACCGCGAGATCCACGGCGGGAAGCTCCACCTTCCGGCCGGGCCGACGGCGGGATACCGAATGCTCGGGCCGGTGTCGGGCTTCGACTGGGCCACCGCCACCGCGAGCGATACCATCGACGCGTGGCAGTCCGTTCACTTTCCCTACCGTACCGCGGAGGACCTCGGCCTGCCCACGGCCGAGGACGGCATCCATCCCTACGTCATGTCGTCCGGAACTTGGTGGTCGCACGTGATGATCATGGAGCGCGTCCTGCGGTACTGACGCGGTATTGACGGCGTGGGCCGGCGTCGCGCTGGCGCCATCGGGTTCCTGGCCCCACATTTCTCCGGTCGTTCCTCCTCCGCATATCCCGACGCCCGCCGGCTGAGAATGCCGGGGCGGGCCCTGCGTCATACGAGTGCCGCACCGGCCCAACCGGCCGGGGGGGCTCGACTACACCAAGGAGAGATCATGCGGAACACCCACGGACGGATGGTCGTCCTCGTGCTGGTCATGCTCGGCATCGCCTCCCCGGCGGCGGCGCAGTTCGGCGGGCTCAAGAAGAAGCTCAAGTCCGCGGCCGGCCAGGAGGCGGCGGCCGAAGGTCAGAAGGCGGCGGGCGTGTCCGACGCTCCGGCCGCTGCTCAGGCGGCCCCCGCAGGGAACCCGGGCCGGGGCGGCGGCGCGGTGGTGGTCACCCCCGAAGGGGTGGACCACCTCATCAGCGGCCTCAGGGCGGCGGAGGTTTACCGCCAGACCGCAATCAAGGAAGACACTCCGTACGGGCGATACGTGCGTGCCGCGCAGGCCTATAAGGACGCCAAGGTGACGTGTGAGAATGCGCAGCAGGGCTTCATCACCCGTATGCAGACCGACGAGAAGCTGCAGAAGCGGTATCAGGAGATCATGGACAAGATGACGGCGGCCATGGAAAAGAGCGACCGGGAAGCGGCGACGGGCTACCAGTTGCAAGCCCTCGCGCTGGTGGACCCGGCCTGCGCCGTGCAGGAGCCCCAGCAGCCGGACGGCTTCTACGACGCGCAGCGTGACGTCGACGCCAAGGCCGAGCAGACGGCAACGAAGAGCTCGGGTCTGACGACCAACGAGTACTACTGGATCAACGAGCGGACCGGCCTCATCCTCTACGGCAACCCACCGCCCGACATCTCGGCCTCGGAGAAGAGCGCGGTGAACGCCAAGGCCGCGGAGCTCAAGTCCTTGCTGGGAATCCAGGACCAGCCCACGGAGCGGGCGAAGAAGCCCGCCCCGGCCCCCCAGCCGGTGCCGGCGCAGGCCGCCCCGGACGTGCCGCCGGGCACGGCCGACATGTCCAACTGCATGGTCGCGAACGCCCAGAAGCACGAGAAGGAGATCGTGGCGCTGGGTGAGCGCGCCAAGGCCACCCAGGAAGCGGGCGACATGGCGGCGACGATGGCCATCGCCGACACGCTGCGGCAGATCCAGATGGCCGGCTGCAGCATGCCCCAGGGCCAGTAGTCGCATGCGAACGCTGCTCCGAGCCGGCTTCGCCGCCGCCGCCGCGGCCACCGTCGCGGGCGCCCTCGCCGCGGCGCGGCCTGGCGAGGCATTCGGCGGCTCGGACGCGGGGCTGGCCATCCGCGACGGCGGCCGCTGGATCACTTTCTGGCGGGCGGACGCCGCGCCCGACCGATGGAGCGGCGCTGCGCCGCTGGCGGACCATATCGCCTGGCGGCCGGGCGCGGACGGGATCGAGTGGGGAGAGCTGGTGCTCCGGGCTGCCAGGGAGGGATGGCGAACGCGTGTGGTAATCGCCCGGCTGGATCCCCGGCGCGTCGCGCTGTCGCTCGCGCCTGCCTTCACCGGCGACCAGCGGTGGACCGTGGGCGACGCCGGCGGTGACGCGGCGCTCGCGCTCGACGCCGGCCAGTTCCGCGGCTCCCTGCCGTGGGGCTGGGTGGTGACCGACGGACGCGAGATCCTCTCGCCCCAGTACGCGCCCTTGGCGGGCGCGGTCGTCGTGGACTCGTCCGGCGGCGTCCGGGTCGTTCCGCCGGATGGGGTCGCGGCCGAGCGGGCGCGCGGCGGCGCCCGCGAGGCGTTCCAGAGCTACCCGATGCTGCTCCGGGACGGCGTGGTGCCCGCGCCGCTGACCCAGCCGGGCCGGGGCGTCGAGGTGGCGCACCGGGACGCACGGCTCGCGCTCGGCACCATGGCGGACGGCCGGGTCGTCATCGCGCTCACCCGGTTCGATGCGCTGGGCGAGTCGCTGGGGCGGATTCCGTTCGGATTCACCTCGGAGGAGATGGCGGCCGTGATGGGCGCGCTCGGCTGCCGCCAAGCGCTGCTGCTGGACGGCGGGATCTCGGGACAGATGATGGTGCGGGACGCGGAAGGCGCGGTGCGGACCTGGGCGGGAACGCGAAGCGTGCCGCTGGGGCTGGTGGGCCGGACGCGCTGAGGGTGGCTCCGTAGAACAGACTCGGCCGGAATCGACCGCCGGCCGATTCGGGGTCCGGATCCGGCGAGCCGGCCACCCGTCCCCGCCGGTACATTTCCTCCCATGACCGCCGCCCCGCACCTGCCGCCGACCTTGAGCCCCGCCGCCTGCTCCCGCGCGCTCGACGCGCGCGACGCCCGGTTCGACGGCCTGTTCTTCGTCGGGATCACCACCACGCGTATCTATTGCCGCCCGGTGTGTCCGGCGCGGGTGTCGTACCACGAGCGCCGCCGGTTCTTCGATACCGCCGCCTCCGCCGAGCGGGCCGGCTTCCGCCCGTGCCTCCGCTGCCGGCCCGAGCTGGCGCCCGGGCGCGCCGTGATCGACGCGGTGCCCAACCTGGCGCGCGTGGCCGCGCAGCGGATCGCGGCGGGCGCGCTCAACGGGCGCGGCGTGGCCCAGCTGGCGCGCGAGCTCGGCGTGAGCGACCGCCACCTGCGGCGGGTGCTCGAGCGGGAGCTGGGCGTCTCGCCGCTAGAGCTGGCGCAGACCCACCGCCTGCTGCTCGCCAAGCGCCTGCTCGCGGACACCACGCTGCCGGTCACCCGGATCGCCTACGCCAGCGGGTTCCAGAGCCTGCGCCGGTTCAACTCGGTGTTCCGCGAGCGCTACCGCCTCCGCCCCAGCGCGCTCCGGCGGCAGCCCGCGTCCTCGGCACCTGCCGCGGGCGATCTGGTTCGCCTCACGCTGGCGTACCGCGCGCCGTTCGCGTGGGACGTGCTGATCGGACTGCTCGCGCGCGGTGCGATGCCGGACGTGGAAACGGTGGAGGGCGGGCGGTACGCGCGGACCGTGCGGCTGGAGGGGCGAGCCGGCATCGTGCTGGTCGAGCGGCCGCCGGACGACTCGAAGACCCATCTCCTGGCGCAGGTCTCGTCGTCGCTGCTGCCGGTGCTGATGCCGCTGCTCGCGCGGCTCCGGCAGCTGCTCGATCTCGACGCCGAGCCGACGGCGGTGGACGTGCACCTGACGCGCGGGGGGTTAGGGGCGTACATCGCCCGGCGTCCGGGCCTCCGGATGCCGGGAGCGTTCGACGGCTTCGAGGCGGCGCTCCGCGTGCTGCTGGGCGGCCGGGTGGAGGCGGGGTCCGAGCTGGCCCGGCGAGTGGTCCAGGCGTACGGCGAGCCGCTCGACTCGGGGCTGGCCGGGCTCACTCGGCTCGCACCGGAGCCGGCTCGGATGGCGCACGCCAGCGCGGCGGAACTGGTGGGCCTCGGGGTGCCGGCCCGGCGCGCCGAGACCATCGTCGCCGTCGCCCGGGCGCTCGCGGCGGGCACGGTGTGGCTCGAGCCGGGAAGCGATGCGCGGGCTGCGCGGCGGGCCCTGCGATCTGTTGCCGGCATGGACGAACGCCTCGCTGCCGCGATCGTGAGCCGCGCGGTGCACTGGCCCGACGCGTTTCCCGCGTCCGACCGCGCGCTCCAGCGGGTGGCGCACGCGTCGAGCGCCCGCGAGCTGCTGGCGCGCGCGGAAGCGTGGCGTCCCTGGCGGGCCTATGCGGCGCTGCACCTTCGGCTGGAGGGACCGGAGCGCTAGTCCCGGGCGGATCTCCCCAGTTCAAGACCGTGCCGTACCCGATTGTGCTACCCACCGCTCCGTGCGCCGCCGCGGCGCACGGTCGTCCTCACGAAGAATGAAGACCTTCCTCCTCGCTCTGGCGCTGGATCTCGCGGGCGCGGGGCTCCTCGCGCAGTCACCCGGCGCGCTCGCGCCCGGCCGGTGGCCGGTCGGGTTCACCCACCTCGCGGCCGCCGACACCAGTCGCCCGCTGGCGTCGGGGCGACCGCGGCCGATCGACATGGGCGTCTGGTATCCGGCCCGCGCTTCGGCCGGGCCGCACCTCGCCTATCGGACCTACTTCCTGCTCACGCCTCCGCCGCAGGACTCGCTCCCCGCGGACCAAGCGGCCCGGCGCGAGCTGGACGGGTTCGCCGCCTTCCTCGCATCGCATGGCGCCTCGCCCGCGGCGGTTACGGCCTGGATCGACGCGCCGATGCTCGCCAAGCTCGACCCGCCGGCGGCCGGCGGGCGCTTTCCGCTGGTGCTGGTCGCGCAGGGCAATGGGCAGACCCTGCACGATCAGGCGCCGCTGTGCGAGTACCTCGCGAGTCACGGGTACGTCGTCGCCACGGCGCCGTCGCCGATGCGGATCTCGGGCCCGCTCACCGACGAGCGCGAGATGGGCACCCGGGCCTCGGAGCAGGCCCGGGACCTGGCGTTCGTGCTCGCGCGCGCCGCGCCGAGGGCGGACGTCGACGCCCGCCGCGTGGGCCTCGTCGGCCACAGCTTCGGCGCGCGGGCGGCCCTGCTCCTGGCCATGCAGGAGCCTCGCGTGGCGGCGCTGGTGAGCCTCGACGGAGGAATAGGAACGGCGACTGGGCGGCCCGGCCTCGAGCAGGTGCCGTCCTTCGATCCGGCCGCGCTGCGGGCGCCGGTGCTCCACTTCTACGAGCGGCTCGATCCCTTCATGACGCCCGACTTCGGCCTGCTGCGGTCGCTCACCGCGTCGGATCGCTGGCTGGTCGAGGTGCCGGCGATGCATCACCACCACTTCGCGAGCCTGGGGGCGGTGAGCGTGACCCAGCCGGACCTCGCTCCGGCGCTCGGCGCGACCGGCGAGACGGCCCGCGCGTACCTCGCCGTCGCCCGCGCGACGCTCGATTTCCTCGACCATTTCCTCGCGCACGATCCGAGAGCACCAGCCTGGCCCGGGTCGGAGGCGCTGCCGTCACCCCTCGGCGCGCCCGAGTATCTCGCCCGCACCGCCCGCTGACTCGGCCGGGTTTGTCCGCCCCGGACCCGGCCGGGTATCTTGGCCACATGACCTCGATCGACGACCGCCGGCGCGAGTTCCGCCGCCTGCATGAGCGCGGCTGCTTCGTCCTGCCCAATCCGTGGGACCTCGGCGGCGCCCGCCTGCTCGCCCAGCTCGGCTTTCCCGCGCTGGCCACCACCAGCTCCGGCTTCGCGTGGTCGCTGGGGCGCCCCGACAATCACGTCACCCTGGACGAAGCGCTGGCGCACATGCGGTCCATCGCCGGCGGCGTAGACCTGCCGGTCAACGCCGACTTCGAGGGCGGCTTCGCGGTCGAGCCGGCGGCAGTGGGCGCCAACGTGCTGCTCGCGACCGGGACCGGCATCGCCGGCATCTCGATCGAGGACTCCACCGGCGACGCCTTCCATCCGCTGTTCGATTTCGACCTGGCGGTGGCGCGGGTCCGCGCGGCGCGCGCGGCGATCGACGCGAGCGGGACCGGGGTCGTGCTCACCGGCCGCTCCGAGGGCTTCATCACGGGCCGGCCGGATCTCGAGGAGACCATCCGCCGGCTCCGCGCCTATGCCGAGGCCGGAGCGGACTGCCTGTACGCGCCGGGGCTCCGGACCAAATCGGCGATCGCGGCGGTGGTCTCGGCCGTGGCGCCGTGGCCGGTGAATGTCCTGATCGGCGCGGAGGGCGGCGGCGTGGCCGAGCTGGCCGAGCTGGGCGTGCGGCGGATCAGCGTCGGCGGGGCGCTCGCGCGGGCCGCCTGGGGCGGGTTCCTCGAGGCCGCCCGCGAGATCGCCGAGCGGGGCAGCTTCGCGGGCCTCGCGCGGGGCGTGTCGTTCGCCGAGATCGACGGGGCGTTCGCTCGGTGAACAAGGGACGCCTCGAGGCGTTCAGCGACGGCGTGGTCGCGATCATCATCACGATCATGGTGCTGGAGATGAAGGTGCCGCACGGGACCGACCTCGCCTCCCTCCGGCCGATCGTCCCCGTGTTCCTGAGCTACGTGCTCAGCTACGTCAACGTCGGCATCTACTGGAACAACCATCATCACCTGCTGCACGCGAGCCAGCACGTCACCGGCCGGGTGCTCTGGACCAACCTGCTGCTGCTGTTCTGGCTGTCGCTGTTTCCCTTCTGCACCGGCTGGATGGGCGAGAACCACTTCGCCGCGCTGCCGACCGCGGTCTATGGCGTGGTGCTGCTGTGCGCGGCGTATTCCTTCCTGGCCCTCCAGGCGGCCATCGTGGCCGCCGACGGGCCCAACTCGCGGGTGGCCCGCGCCGTCGGACCCGACCGCAAGGGCCTGCTGTCGCGGCTGCTCTACCTGGCCGGCATCGTCGGGGCGTTCTGGCGGCCGTGGATCGGGTGGGCCTGCTACGTGGCCGTGGCGCTGATCTGGTTCATCCCGGACCGCCGCATCGAGCGCGTGCTCGCGCGGGACGAGGTGGCCTAGGCGGCCGGGCGCCAGTCAGGCATCTGCACCGTCTTCCGCTTCCCTACCCGGCGCATAGGTTAGTCGGCTCACCCGAACCGGAGGTCGAATGCCGACATATCTGTGGCGCGCGTCGTACACGACAGACGGCGTCAAGGGACTGGTCAAGGAGGGCGGGACCAAGCGGCGGGCGAGCATCCAGCAGATGGTGGAAAAGGCCGGCGGCAAGCTGCACGCGTTCTACTTCGCGCTGGGTGAGGCCGACGCGTTCGGCATCGCGGAATTTCCCGACGCGGCGACCGCCGTGGCGGTGAGCGCTACGGTCAACGCCAGCGGCATGGTGCACCTGAGCTCTACGCTGCTGGTGTCTCCTGAGGAGTTCGACACGGCCGCGAAGAAGTCGATCGCCTACAAGCCGCCGGGCGCCTGAGCCGAGCCGGCGCTCCGATGCTTGTCGCCCATTGATCCGCGGACTGCCGGCAGGCGGTCCGCGTGTCGCTTCGAGGAGCGGGCGTCCGACGAGCATTGGTGAACGCCTCCCGCCATCGCTTCCGTCGGAATGGAGCACCCACCCCCTTCGGCTCGGTCCTCCGGCTTAGATTCGGTTCCGTAGGACGCCCAGCCTTTCCGGGGCGATGCCGAATCTCCGACGGAGACCACCATGTCGTTGCTGCGAGCCCTGTCCGGCGTCGCGATCCTCGCGCTCTTCCTCCCGACCGCGCTCCCCGCCCAGACTCCCGACTCCTCGCTGCTCACCGTCGAGCGCATCTTCGGCTCCGGTGAATTCGCCGCCGACCCGCTGGGCGACGTGCGCTGGATCCCCGGCTCGGCGGCGTACACCCGACTCGAGCCCGACACCGCCCAGCGCGGCGCGTCCGCCCTGGTGCGCTACGACGCCGCCACCGGCAGCCGGGAGGTGTGGGTGCCGGCCGCGCGCCTCGTGCCCGCCGGCGACTCGATCCCGCTCGACATCGAGGACTACGCGCTCTCGCCGGACCGGAAGCGCCTGCTGCTCTTCACCAACTCGCAGAAGGTCTGGCGGCAGAACACCCGCGGCGACTTCTGGACCTTGGACCTCGCCAGCTGGCAGCTCCGAAAGCTCGGCGGTCCGGACGCCGCGCCGTCCACTCTGATGTTCGCCAAGTTCTCGCCCGATGGCGGCCGGGTGGCCTACGTCCGCGCGCACGACCTGTACGTCGAGCGCCTGGTCGACGGCCGGATCACCCGCCTGACCCGAGACGGCTCCCGCGCCATCATCAACGGCACCTTCGACTGGGTGTACGAGGAGGAGCTCAACCTGCGCGACGGGTTTCGCTGGAGCCCGGACGGGCGGCGCATCGCCTTCTGGCAGCTCGACGCCTCGGGCGTGCGCGACTTCGACCTGATCAACGACACCGACTCGCTCTACTCCTTCGTCATCCCGGTGCAGTACCCCAAGGCCGGCACGACCAACTCCGCCGCGCGGGTGGGCGTGGTGAGCGCCGACGGCGGCGACCCCGTCTGGCTCGACGTCCCCGGCGATCCGCGCAACAACTACATCGCGCGGCTCGAGTGGGCGGCGAGCTCGAGCGACGTCGTGCTCGAGCACCTGAACCGGGCCCAGAACACTATCGAGGTCATGCTGGGCGACGCCGCGAGCGGCCGCACCCGCACGGTGCTCACCGAGCGGGACAGCGCCTGGGTGGACGTGGTGGACGACCTCCGGTGGATCAACGGCGGGAAAGACTTCACCTGGATCAGCGAGCGCGACGGCTGGCGCCATCTCTACGTCGTGTCGCGCGACGGCTCGAAGACCCGGCTGGTGACGCCGGGCAAGTTCGATCTGCACAATCCGAAAAGCGCCTGGGGCCAGCCGTTCGTGGTCGGCGTGGATTCGGCGGGCGGCTGGATCTACTACACGGCATCGCCCGAGAATGCCGAGCAGCTCTACCTGTACCGCACCCGGCTCGACGGCAAGGGCAGGCAGGAGCGGGTCACACCGAAGGACCAGCCGGGCTACCACCTCTACGACATCTCGCCTGACGGCCGCTGGGCGTTCCATGTCTATTCCCGCCTCGGCACGCCCAGCACTACCGACCTGATCCGTCTGCCCAAGCACGAGCCGGTCCGGACGCTGGTCACCAACCAGCGGCTGCGCGACCGGCTCGCGCGGCTCACGCGCGGCACCGCTGGTCAGATATCGGTGGACGCGGGCGGCGGGCTCAAGCTCGATGGGTGGGTCATGAAGCCACCGGGGTTCGACTCGACGAAGAAGTATCCCGTGCTGTTCCACGTCTACGGCGAGCCGGCCGGTCAGACCGCGCTCGACCAGTGGGACCCGGACTACCTGTGGGACCTGATGCTCACGCAGCAGGGCTACGTCGTGGCCACGGTGGACAATCGTGGGACTCCGTCGCCGCGCGGGCGCGCGTTCCGGAAGGCCATCTACAAGAAGATCGGGCTGGTCAACTCGGCCGATCAGGCCGCGGCGGCGCGCACCATCCGGCGGTGGTCCTGGGTGGACTCGACCCGGATCGCGGTGTGGGGCTGGAGTGGCGGGGGCTCCACGACCCTCAACCTCATGTTCCGCTATCCCGAGCTGTACCAGACCGGGATGTCCGTGGCCCCCGTACCCGACGAGCGGCTGTACGACACGATCTACCAGGAGCGCTACATGGGCCTCCCGCAGGAGAACGAGGCGGCCTATCGCGAAGGCTCCCCGCTGTTCGTCGCCGACCAGCTCCGCGGCAACCTGCTCCTGGTGCACGGCTCGGGCGACGACAACGTGCACCTCCAGGGCAGCGAGCGCCTCATCAACGCGCTAGTGGCGGCGAACCGTCCGTTCACGCTGATGGTCTATCCCAACCGGTCGCACTGCATCTGCGAGGGCGGCGGGACCACGCTGCACCTATATTCGCTGCTGACCCGCTATCTCGAGCAGCACGTTCCGCCGGGCGGGCGGTAGTCGCGCGCGGTCTGGATCGCGGCGAGACCGGGTGGCGCGAGCCGGGGGTGGCCGTCGGCGGGTATCTTTCCCGGTGTCCCCACTCGGGGCTTGCGCATGGCGCTGCTGATGGCACCCCATCGACTCCTCTATTCCCCGCTCGCAGCCGGGCTTCTCCTGTGCGCGTGCTCCAAGCCCGCACCGCCCACCACGCCCGCGAGCGACATGCCCTCGGCCGCGCCCACCGCCGGATCGGGCGAGTCGGCCGCTGGGGCCGCGCACCAGCCCGTGCCCGACTTCGCCAACCGGGTCTGGAAGGTCGCCAAGGGCTCGGCGGGTGATCCGGGGACGTACTACGTGTTTCTCTCCGACGGCTCGATGCTGATCGCCTCGTCGCACGGCACGCCGGCACTCGGGAGCTGGCATTACTCGGGGGAGGTGCTCACGCTGGTGGAGGAAGGCCTGCCGCACCAGGCCACCGTGTTGCAGGCGACGCCGGATACCCTCGCGATCCGCATCGCGGGGCCGGGCCAGCCGGTGGCGATGACCTTCGTGCCCGGGACCGGCAAGTGAGGACCCTGGCCTTGGCGGCCACCGGGCTGATCGCCGGCTGCGCGGGGAACTCCAACTTGCCCAAGCCGAGCCCGTTGGTCACCGGCCACGTGACCTACCGCGAGCGGGTGGCACTGCCGGCCGATGCGGAGGTCCGCGTGGTCCTGCTCGACGTCTCGCGCCAGGACGCCGCCGCGACACCGGTGGCCGACACGACGTAGGCTCGGCATCATCCCGAAATCGAAGCGGGGGCACGCCTGGTTCGCGTGCCCCCGCCTTTGCTGGCCCACTGATCATCGCCTCGGGGCCGCTCAGGGTGAGCCCTGCACCACGTCCACCCTGAGCGACCGGTCCGCGTTCTCCCCCAGCACCACGGTTAACAGCTCCCCGGCCGCCGCGTCGATGTCGGCCGACTCGAGCACTACGTGGGTCGTCCCGGCATCGGTGAACTCGACGATGTAGTGTCCCGGCGCGCGAACCAGGTCGGCGGTGAGCGCCAGGCTGCCGTAGGCGAACGGCTGCAGCGTCGGCAGGGTATCGAGCGGCGCGCCGGCGGGCAGCAGGTAGGGATCGAGCGGTGGCGCGTGCGGCGCCGCGTGCACGATCCGGAATCGGACCGCATCGGTGATCGGCGGCGGCGCGGTGCCGCTGTCCACCGGCTGCCCCGGTGGGGGGACGGGCGGCAGGCCGGACCCGGTGTCCACCGAGACCATGGCCGTGAGGGCCTCCCGCGGCCCGGCCACCAGCACCGTGTACGATTTGCCGGCCGCCAAGGCAAGCGGCACGGCCGCGAGCACGGTCGCGGTGCCCGACGACCGCACCTCCCCCGTGGCCGGCCCGGGCTCCAGCATCGCCGGCGCCGAGGCCGCTGTGCTTCCGACCGCCTGCGCCACCGTCTTTCCATTGACGACCAGATCGAGCGCCCCGGCATCGGGCGACGCGCTCGCCAGCCGGAGCCGGGCAATCTCGCTGTTCCGCGGGCCGATCACTTCGGGCCCGCAGCCCACGACTACCAGCGCGGCCGCCACGGCCGCCAGAGTCAGGGAGCGCATGAAGGAATTTCTCCTGGGGCAGAATGTTTCGGCGTCGGCCCAGCGACGCAATACGAGCCTGTACGCGAGAGACCACGCCGGCTGCCACCGCGTCACATCGCGGGACGGGCGGAGGGCGAGCCGGGGGCCCCGGCCGGAGCACTGTCGGCTTG
>JBOHSB010000317.1:0-6057 GCA_050733015.1 Gemmatimonadales bacterium | reverse complement strand
GCGGCACGATCTTCCTCGATGAGATCGGCGAGCTCGCCATCGAACTCCAGCCCAAGCTCCTCAAGGTGCTCGAGACCAAGACCTTCCGCCGGCTGGGCGGGACCCGGGAGGTCACGGTGGACGTGCGGCTGGTGGCCGCCACCAACAAGGATCTGCAGACCGAGGTCGAGGAGCTCCGGTTCCGCGAGGACCTGTACTATCGGCTCAGCGTCATGCCGCTCCAGCTCCCCGCGGTGCGCGACCGCTCGCGCGAGGACCGGCTGGCCTTGATCACCCGCCTGATGACCGACCTGCGGGCCGAGCTTCCCGACGGCCCGCCCACGCTCTCGAGCGAGGTGCTCGACCGCCTGCTGGCGTACGGCTGGCCCGGGAACGTGCGCGAGATGCGCAACGTGCTCGAGCGGGCCCTGATCCTCGGCCGCGGCGCGTCGGCGGTGAGCGTCGAGCATCTGCCGGGCGAGTTCCGCGCCCGCCCGGGCATCGGCGACCGGCGCCACACCCCGCTGAGCCTCGAGGACCTGGAGCGGCAGCACATCGAGCGGACCCTCAAGCATCACACCGGCAACCGGACGCGGGCCGCGATCGAGCTGGGCATCTCGCGCGCCACGCTGATCAACAAGATCAAGCGCTACAGCATCACTTCCTGAGGTCGTCATGGCCGAGATCAAGGAGCACGACGCCATGGGTTGCCGGGCGTGCGGCCGCGAGGAGCGCGCGTCCGAAGGCTATCCCTGCGAGCGATGCGGGACCTTCATCTGTCTCATCTGCACCTTCCGGGGCGTGACGCTGTGCCGCGAGTGCGCCGCCAAGGAGGCGGCCGCGCCGTGACCGCCGTGATCGCGCGCGCGGCCATCGTGCCCATGTTCGCCGAGCCGAGCCTGCGCGCCGAGCAGACCAGCCAGCTGGTGCTCGGCGAGACCGCCACCGTGCTCGAGACCGCGGGCGATTGGCGAAAGGTCCGGACCCGGCTCGACACCTACGAGGGCTGGGTCCACGCCGGGTACTGCGCCCAGGTGTCGGAGGCCGAGGCGGACGCGTGGTGGAGCGACGCCACCGCCTGGAGCCTGGGCGCGTCGGTGCGGGTGGGCGACCTGCGGCTCCGGCTGCCGCTGCGCGCGCGGGTGGCGCTCGACGGGGAGGCCATCCGCCTCCCCGACGGGCGGCGGGGGCGGGTGGTGGAGGGCAGCGTCACGCCCGCCGATCAGGCGGTGCCGGCCGCGCGGGCCAAGGCGCCCGAGCGGTGGGCGCTCGAGCACTTCGCCGGCGCGCCCTACGAATGGGGCGGCGTCACCCCGTGCGGGGTGGACTGCTCGGGCGTGGTCCAGACGACTTTCCTCGCGCGCGGGGTGCCGCTCCCCCGCGACTCCTCCCAGCAGGCCGGCTGCGGCGCGGCAGTCTCGCCCGACGCCATCCATCCAGGGGACCTGCTGTTCTTCCGGAGCGAGGCCAGCGAGCGCATCACCCATGTGGCCTTCGCGGGCGGGGCCGACACGCTGGTACACTCCACCATCTCCCTCGGCGGGATGGTCCAGGAGCCCTGGCTGCCCGGCAGCCGGGCCGCGTACCTCCGGGATCGACTCGTCGCGGTCCGGAGGCTGGAGGAGCGGTGACGCGGAAGCTGGTCCTGTTCGACATCGACGGCACCATCCTTCTCACCGCCGGCGCAGGCCGCCGCGCCATCGTCGCCGCGCTCACCGAAGAGGTCGGCCGCGTCCCGGCCTTCGGGGCGATCCGATTCGACGGCAAGACCGACCCGCAGATCGTGGCCGAGATGCTCGAGCTCGCCGGCCAGCCCGAGCCGCGCGAGTCCCCGCGCGTGCGCGCGCTGTGCGAGCGCTACGTCGGCTACCTCGCCCGAGAGCTCGACCGTCCCACCACCCGCACCACCATCATGCCGGGGGTACCCGCGCTGCTCGCGCGGCTCGAGTCCGTGCCCGACGTCGTCCTCGGGCTGTTGACCGGCAACCTCGCCCGGGGCGCCGAGCTCAAGCTCCGGTCGGGCGGCATCGCGCCCGAGCGGTTCCGGGTGGGCGCCTACGGGTCCGATGCGGCCCACCGGCCCGACCTGCCTCCCATCGCGGCCCGACGTGCCGAGCGCATCTTCGGCCGGGTGCCCCATGGCGACGAGGTCGTCATCATCGGCGATACCCCGGACGATATCGCCTGCGGGTCGGGCATCGAGGCGCGCGCGGTGGCGGTGGCCACCGGCTCGTTCTCGGTCGCCGACCTCGAGGCGTGCGGTCCGCACGCGGTGTTCGAGACGCTGGGGGACACCGAGGCGGTGGTGGAGGCGATCCTTGGATGACATCGATGCCCGACGAGCTCGAGGTCAAGGCCGTCGTTCCCGACCTCGAGGCGCTCCGTGCCCGCCTGCTCGCGGCCGGGGCCAGGCCTGGCTTCCACGGCCGCATGAGCGACCGGCGCTATGACCGCCCCGGCGGCGAGCTCTCGCTGCGGGACCAGGTGCTGCGCGTACGCACCTTCCATCACCCCGACGGCCGGACCGCCTCGGTGATCGGCTGGAAGGGACCGGTCGAGCGCTCGCCGGAGGGCTACAAGCGGCGCGCCGAGATCGAGCTGCCGGTCACCGGTACCGAGGCGGCGACGCCGCGCGCGCTGCTCTCGGCGCTGGGCTACGAGGTGGTGCACGCCATCGACCGGGACGTCGAGGTGTTCGAGCTCGCCGGCGCGACCGTCAGGATCGAGCGGTATCCGCGGATGGATCCGCTGCTCGAGGTCGAGGGCGAGCCCGACGCGATCGAGCGCGCCATTCGGGCCACCGGCATTCCCCGCGCGGAGTTCACCGCCGACTCCCTGGCCGAGTTCGTCCGCCGCTTCGAGCTTCGCAGCGGACAGAGCGCGCTCCTCGCCCTTCCGTGACCGCGACGCCCGACGCCATTCCGGAGCTGGGGCCCTCGCTCGGCCGGCTGGTGGACCCGCCGGCAGGCGTGGCGGGAGCCTTGCGCGTGCCCCTGGACGACATCCGAATCGACCTGGTCACCGGGGTGTTCGACCTGGCTGGGGCGAGCCGCTCGTTCGCCACGGCCGGCGACCTCGACGGCGCCATGGCCTCGCTGGGCCGGGTGGCGTGGCTGGGACTGTGGGAGAAGGCCGTGGCGACGGCAGCCACCCGGATCGCGGCGGAGGCGAATGCGGGGCTGCGGTCGGCCGGCGAGGAATCGCGCTATCCGCCCCGCCGGCTCGCGCGGCGGCGGCTCACCGACGGCGACGCCCGCGCGATCGC
Source organism: Gemmatimonadales bacterium (assembly GCA_050733015.1). Taxonomy (GTDB): domain Bacteria; phylum Gemmatimonadota; class Gemmatimonadetes; order Gemmatimonadales; family GWC2-71-9; genus CAVVWJ01. The sequence continues at coordinate 2,813 of JBOHSB010000317.1, read as the reverse complement.
CGCGCGGCTCGGCAGCGGCGGCGCACCCTTGGTGGCCGCGCTCGACGCGCTCGAGCAGGCCGCCAACGCGGCCGGTGGGTCACGGGCGAAAGACGCGGCGGGCGCCGCGAAGTGGAGGGCCGCCGTCACCGCCGCCGGGCGCCGGCTCGAGGCCGCCTGGATGGCGCTGGAGGAGGCGTCGCGCGCGGAGCAGGCTCGATGGGCGGCAGAGGTGTCCGAGGTGCGCACCTGGCACCGACCCACCTGGCCGGTCTGGCTCGTGACCGCGGTCGTCGTCGGTGGGGCGGCCTACCTCGGCCTCGTGCTCGGTGGCTACCTGCCAGTGCCACCGGCCTTGCGGGGACTGGCCACGCTGGTGTGGACCCGGCTGTGAACGTGATCGGGGTGGGCGTGGATCTGGTGGACCTCGAGCGGGTCGCCCGGCTCCTGGCCAGCAAGGGTGAGCACGCCATGCAGCGGTTCTTTACCGACGAGGAACGGGCCTACCTGCAGACCCGCCCCGAGCCCACCGGCCATGCCGCGGCGCGCATCGCGGCCAAGGAGGCCGTCTACAAAGCGCTCCAGGCGCTGCCGGGCGCGAGGGCCGTCGGCTGGCGGGAAATCGAGGTGGTACGCGACCCCGACGGCCGCCCGGCCATCCGGCTCCACGGCCTGGCCGCTCGGCTTGCCGAGGCTCACGGCGGGCTGCTGGTCCAGGTCTCGCTCACCCATTCCGCAGTGTCGGCGGGGGCGGTGGCAGTGGTCGGCACCTCCCGCTAGCTCGCCACCATCCGGACAGCGTCCCGCCTCTAGCAATTCCGACCGGCGTTGTCTAGTTTAGGCCGATGAGCGGCCAGACTGACTGAGAATGATTCTCACCGGCGCGATCCTCCCGATCTTGTTTGCCGCGGCGACTTTGCCGCAACAGCAGGCCTCCCCGCCCAAGGACCCAGCGCCGGTGGCGCGGCGGGTCGCCGCCACCGCCCAGCTCGCCGCACAGGAGTACCGCGTCGGAGTGGTGGACGGGCGGGTCGTCGCTAAGGCCGAGGTTGAAGAGGCCACCCTGTTCCTGCAGGAGGCCCGGCGCTCGGCCGCGTTGCTGCCGGCGGAGGCGGGGCGGCCCGCCACCGCCGATATCGACGCCTTGCTCCATCTCGTCGGGGCTACGGCACCGCCCGACTCGCTCGACGCGCGGGTCCGGTCCCTCAGTGATGGCCTGACCCGTCGGCTGGGCATCACGCTCGACGAGCTTCCGGCGGTCACCCCCTCGCTCTCGCGCGGCGCCGAGGTCTACCAGGCCAACTGCGCCGGCTGCCACGGCACGATCGGCCGGGGTGACGGCCCGCTGGCCGCTGGACTGACGCCGCCGCCGGCCAACCTCGCCGACGGCCCCGCGCTTCGCGACGCCGCTCCGCTCGACTACTTCCGTCGGATCAGCATCGGTACCGTGGGCACCGCCATGCCCGCGTTCGAGGGACGGCTGCCCGCCGAGGACCGGTGGGCGGCCGCGCTCTATGCCACAGTGCTCCGCCTGCCGGCCCCCCGCGGCGATGTGCCGCCCGCGCTGCGCGCCTTCCCCGCCAGCGGCAGGATGTCGGACCAGGAAGTCCTCGCCGCACTCGGCGTCACCGATGCCAGCGATCCCGCGGCGCTCGGGCGCCTGGCCGCGGTCCGCACCTTCCAGGCGGACCACACAGAAGCGGCCACCGCCCAGGTCTTCGGCCAGGTCCGGCGCCAGCTCGATTCGGCCTTCGCGCTGGCGCGGGCCGGTGAGCCGACCGCGAGCGCGCGCGCCTTCGACGCCTACATGACGTTCGAGCAGGTGGAGCGCGGCGTGCGGGCCAAGAGCCCGGCCCTGGCCAGCGAGCTGGAGACCGCCTTCGCCTCGCTCCGGGCCCGCGCGGCCGGCGGGGCGACCCCGGCGGAGCTGACGGCCCTGCGGCGGCAACTCAACGCCGGCCTCGAGAACGCCGAGCGGGTGCTCGGCGACCGCGATTCTCCGGTCAATCTGTTCGTCCAGTCGTTCATCATTCTCCTGCGCGAAGGGCTCGAGGCGATCCTGATCGTCGGCGCCCTGATGACGTTCCTCTCCAAGATGGGCGCGGGGCACCGCAAGCGGGATATCCACATCGGGGTGGGGGCGGCGGTCGGCGCGAGCCTCCTGACGGCGGTCGCCCTGGAGACCATCTTCGTGCTCAGCCCCGCGCACCGAGAGGCGCTCGAGGGCGGCACCATGGTGCTGGCCACCGCGGTGCTCTTCTACGTCAGCTACTGGCTGCTCTCGAAGATGGAAGTGGTCAAGTGGAACCACTTCGTGAAGAGCAAAGTGCAAGACGCGCTGGACAGCGGGTCCGCGCTCGCGCTGGCTTCCGCGGCTTTCCTCGCGGTCTACCGCGAGGGATTCGAGACCGTCCTGTTCTACAAGGCGCTGTTCGTGGCGGGCGCGGGCGGCACCATGCCGGTGCTGGCGGGCATCGTGGCCGGCTCGGTCGTCCTGGTCGGGGTCTACATCGCGATCAACCGGTTCGGCGTGCGGCTGCCGCTCAAGCCGTTCTTCGCCATCACCAGCGCGTTCCTCTACTACATGGCCTTCGTTTTCGCCGGGAAGGGCATCGCGGAGCTGCAGGAGGGCGACCTGATCGGCACCACGATCCTGTCGTGGGCGCCGCGGGTCCCCGCGCTCGGGATCTATCCCACCGTCGAGTCTCTGGGAGCGCAGGCGCTCCTCGTGATGCTCGCGATCGTGGCCCTGGTGTGGACCTTCGTGGTCGAGCCCCGGCGGGCTCGCGGGGTCGCCGCTGCCGCGATGGCGCCGGGGCGCCGGCCGCGGGTCT
>JBOHSB010000316.1:0-50592 GCA_050733015.1 Gemmatimonadales bacterium | reverse complement strand
CCCGTAGTCCGCCCCCCCACCACGCGCTTCACCGTCCGCCCCACCGGAATCACCGTGCTGGGCGACTCGAGCTCGTTGATGATCGCGAGCTCCGCGATCGGAATCGACGACGGGTACTGCTGGTTGAACTGCTCCAGCGTCATCTCGCGCTGCAGCTTCATGAGCTCCACCTTGGCCGGCTGCACGCTGAGCGCGGCCTGGTTGCGCAGCGGGCCGAAGCTCCCGATCGCCTGGCGGAACACCTGGTCGTACTGCGTGAGCTTGTCGGCCGGGGTGTAGCCCAGGATGCCGTAGGTGTTTCCGTTGTACGACAGGAACGTCACCAACCCCCGCACCGCACCCTGCTCCGTCTGCGCCTCGAAGTAGCCCGAGGCCGCCGGGAGACCGTTCACGCTCGCGGTCGAGGTGTTGCCCGCCTGCATGCCCTGCTGCGACAGGAACTGCTGGGCCGCCTGCTGCGGCGGCGTCTGCCCCGCCAGGCTCAGCTGCATGACCGCGTCCTGGTTCGGGCTCGCCGCGACCACTGCGTCCGCGCCGTTCTGCGTCTTCCAGCCCTGCGGGAAGGTGACCTGGAAGCGGAGATCGGGGTGGTAGAACGCGGTGCCCTCGAAGAACCCCTGCCTCGGGTCCTCGCCGTACGTCATGTTCTGAACGTGCTGGAGGTACTGGTCGCGGTTGCGGATCGCGTTGCTCAGGTCCTTGTGGAGCGTATCGAGCCGTTGCTGGGTGTTCTGGATCCGGGTGCCGGGATCGGGGTGGGTCTCGAGCCACTCCGGCAGCTTCCCGCCGCCGGCCTGCTGGCTCACCCGGTCGAGCGTCTGGAACACGTTCGTCATCTCGCGCACGTCGTAGTTCTGGTTGAGCGCGTACCGGAAGCCCGCCAGGTCGGCCTGGTTCTCGGCGTCGCGGCTGTACTTGAGGAACAGGACCTGGAGTCCCTGGCTGGCGACGCCGGCCGCGCGAGCCACGCTGGGCGACAGGATGCTGCCGATTCCCAGCCCGAGCTGGGCCACCTGGGCCTTGCTGATCTGCTGCACCGAGTGCCGGTTGGTCACGTGCCCGATCTCGTGCCCGACGACGGTCGCCAGCTCGGCTTCGTCGTTGATCGCCGTCATGAGGCCCCGGGTCACGTAGATGAAGCCGCCGGGCAGCGCGAAGGCGTTGACCGACGCGTCGTTCACCACGTGAAACTCCCACGGCAGGTTGGGCCGCTCCGAGGCCTTGGCCATCTTCAGGCCGATTCCGGAGACGTACGCCTGCACCCCCGGGTCGTTGTAGTAGCCGATGGTCTGCTCCACCTGTTGTGCCGACTGCTTGCCCATCTCGATCTCCTGCGACTCCGACACCAGCGACAACTCGTTCTTGCCGGTCACCGGATTGCGGGCACAGCCGCTCGGCGCGAGCGCCAGCGAGCCGGCGAGCAGGAACGTGGACCACCGAACGACCACCACACGACGCGACATGGGCTCTCCTCGTTCACGGTCGGCCAGGCGGGGAGCGTGCAGGGACCAAATGTAGAGCGATCGGGGCAAAAGGCTGTGACGCGCGTCGCGGGGGGCGGGCGGCTGGCATCGGGGCTGCGGGTAGCGACTGGCTAAAGCGTTGGGGGGGTGACGGTTGCGCGGCCGGGAAGCTGGGGCTCGCGCGCTTGAGCCGTCTCCGCTGCGCGCCCCAGCGCCCCAACCCAGCCGCGCCTGCTGACCCCCAGTTCGAGAGCGTCGGGCCCAGGCGGGGCGACGGCGCTCCCGCAGGCGCGTCAGTGCGGCTCCGCATGGGGTGGTGCCAGTAGGAACGAACCGCACTGTGGAGCCCGGAGGGAGTGTCGTCGCCCCGCTGGAGCCGCGCACCCCGACCCTAGCCCGGCAACCCCGGAGATGACGAGGCGTCGTCGACCTTGGAGATGGCCGCGCGATTCCGCCGCGCGAGCCGCGACCGGAAATACTCGACCGTCCGCACCAGCCCGTCCGCCAGCTGGACCCGCGGCTCCCAGCCGAGCCAGGCACGGGCGCGCGTGATGTCCGGCTGCCGCTGGGTCGGGTCGTCCTGCGGCAGGGGCATGTAGGTGACCCGCGCCTCGCCGCCCACCACCTTCACCACTTCCTCGGCCAGCTCGCGGATGGTGAACTCGACCGGGTTCCCCAGGTTGACCGGCTCGTGCCGGCCCTCGCCCGCGACGTTCATGAGCCGGATCAGGCCGTCCACCAGGTCTTCCACGTAGCAGAACGACCGGGTCTGCTCGCCGGTGCCGTACAGCGTCAGCTCCTGCCCGCGCAGCGCCTGCACGATGAAGTTGGACACCACCCGCCCGTCGTTCTCCGCCATCCGCGGCCCGTAGGTGTTGAAGATGCGGGCGATGCGGATGTCCACCCCGTCTTCCCGGTGGTAGTCGGACATCAGCGTCTCGGCCACGCGCTTCCCCTCGTCGTAGCAGGCCCGCGGGCCGATCGGGTTCACGTTGCCCCAGTAGGTCTCGGGCTGGGGGTGCACCGTGGGGTCGCCGTACACCTCGGAGGTGGACGCCTGCAGGATGCGGGCGCCGACCCGCTTGGCCAGCACCAGCATGTTGAGGGTGCCCATGACGTTCGACTTGACGGTCTTGACGGGATTGTACTGATAGTGCACCGGCGAGGCGGGACAGGCCAGGTTGTAGATCTGGTTCACCTCGGTGAACTGCGGCTCGCAGACGTCGTGGTGCAGCACCTCGAAGCCGGGATGGTCGAGCATGTGCTCGAGGTTGGCCCGGCGCCCGGTGAAGAAGTTGTCGAGGCACACCACGTGGTGCCCCTGGGCGAGCAGGCGATCGGAGAGATGCGAGCCGATGAAGCCGGCGCCGCCGGTGACCAGAATCCGCATGATCTACTTCTTGGTGCCCTTCCTCTGGGGAGCTTGGGGCACGACAGCGGGCAGCGAGCTCGTGCTGTCGGCCTGGTCCGCCGAGGAGTCGGCCTCGGGCTCGGGGGTCCGGGCCGCGCCCGGACGATCGATCACGGTGAAGGTCCCCACCCCCCGGCTGTCGACGCCGAGGCCGGCGCGGGTGGCCCCGGTGCGGTCGGCGAAGACCAGCGTGGCGGAGCCCTCCGGGTTGAGGCCGAGGGCGCTCCGGGTGGTCCCGTTCCGGTCGCCGAAGGTCAGCGCCATGGTCTCATCCGGCAGCAGGGCCAGCACGCCGCGCGACTTGCCGACGCTGTCGGTGAAGGTCAGCCCCGAGGCCCCGCCCTTGAGCGCGGTCAGGCTCACGCCGGCCCGGCTCCCGGACGCCTGCAGTGACAGCCGGAGCGAGCCGTCATCCGCCGCGCCCCACGCCCCGCGCACCGCGCCGGACTTGTCGCGGATGAGGAACTGGCGGGACTCGATCACGTCGGCCACGGTGCCGGGAAACCCGTGCTTGGCCGATACGATGACCAGCGCGGCGCCGAGCCCGAGCAGCACGGCGAGGCTGAAGACCGTCGCCATCCACAGCCGGCGCAGCCGGCGGGTCTCCCGCTCCAGGCCCTGGATGCGCTCCGCCATGTGGCGGAGCAGCTGGTCCCCACCGTGGGCTGGCGCGTCCGTCCTTGGTTGGTCGGTCATCGGCTCAGCGATCCTGCTCGTTGCTCAGGAAGTAGGAGCGGCAGGCGCGGTCCACCAGGTCGGTCGAGAGCCGCGGCGGCACGTTCTGGTACTTGGCGATGTCGGTCACGTGCGCCAGGATGTCGCGGGGATGGCAGGCCCGCGGCGGGATGCGCATGGCCCTGTACCAGTCGCGGTCGATCTGCAGCAGGGCCTCGGGCGTGAACCCGATCCCCTCGGCATCGCACACCCGCTGGAAGATGAGGGCGTATTCCTTCCGCGTCGGGTCGTTGACCGGGATCTTGTAGTGGATCCGGCGCAGGAACGCCTCCTCGACCAGCTCCGCCGGATCGAGGTTGGTGGCGAAGATCAGCAGGCAGTCGAACGGGATCGGGAACTTGCCGCCGGTGTGCATGGTGAGGTAGTCCATGCGCTTCTCGAGCGGCACGATCCAGCGGTTGAGCAGGTCGCGTGGCGGCACCCGCTGGCGGCCGAAGTCGTCCACGATGAGCACGCCGCCGTTGGCCTTCACCTGGAACGGGGCCTGGTACAGCTTGGTGAACGGGTCGTATTGCAGATCCAGTTCGTTGAGCGTGAGCTCACCACCGGTGACGACGATCGGCCGGCGGCAGTGGGCATAGCGTCGGTCATACGACTCGTTGCGCAGCCAGATGCCCTCGGTGCCGGGGGCCGCGGGACCATCCTCGATCCGTTCGTGGTGCACCGGATCGAAGACGGTCATGATCTGGCCCTCCACCTCGACCGCGTAGGGCACGAAGATGGTGCCGCCGAGCATCTGCGAGATGGCCTCCGCGATGGCGGTCTTGCCGTTGCCCGGGTGCCCGTACAGGAAGATGGACTTGGACGAGTTGACCGCGGGCCCGAGCATGTCGAACAGGCCGTCCTCGAGCACCAGGTGGCTCAGGCCCTCGCGCAGGATGTCCTGGGTGACGTGGGCGTGCTGAATCGACTGGATGGCCATCCGCTCGCGGTACTGCGCCAGCGGTACGGGCGCGGGGCCCACGTACTGGCTGGCCTCGAAGGCGTCCTTGGCCCGGGCGCGCCCGTCGCCCACCAGGTCGAAGATGTAGCTGCCGCGGTTGGGCCCGTGGGTGCCGCACACCTCGATGAAGCGGCGCTGCTGCAGCGTGAGCAGCTCGTCGTCGATGAGGCCGAACGGCAGCGCCACGAACTCGGAGAGCTGCTGGCCGGTGCGGGTGCCCTGCACGTAGAGCGTCTTGAGCAGCAGGTCGCGCACGAAGTCGCCGGTGAGGCCGGTGTCCGCCAGCCGGTCGGGGCTCCGGGGCAGCGTGCCGCGGCGCTCGGAGCGCGGGGCGTCGTTCGGGGACATGGCTGGCATCGCGCTCATGACACTGCCTCCTGATGAGAGCCGCGCCGGCCGTCGGGGCCGGCGCTCGTCTCCTGCCAATCGAGTAGGTCGCCCGGGACCGTGCCAGTGGTGGCCAGGGTGCCGGCGGGTAGCTCCATCGCGTAGCGGGCGCCGCGGGCCGCGGCCATGTGCCATCCGGGCCTGAGGCCGGGGTGGACCGACAGGACCCGCCGCTCGCCGTCGAGCAGGGCCACGTCGATCGGGTAGCGCATCCCCAGCATGTGCACCGAGCCGCAGGGCGCGAGCAGCAGGCCTTCACCGGGTGCCGGCTCGGGCCGGCCGAGCAGGCCGCGGAGCCGGGCCAGCCAGCGGTCCGCCAGCGCGACCTGCGTTCCCAGCACCGCGCCGCGGGCCGCGTTCACGACCCTGAGCCGCTTCACTCGCGGGTCAGAGGTGCGTGAACATCCGGTAGATCGCGATGACCGACGGCCCCAGCACCACGACGAACATGGCCGGGAACACGAACAGCACCAGCGGGAACACCAGCTTGATCGTGGTCTTGGCGGCGGCTTCCTCGGCCCGCTGGCGCCGCTTGGTCCGCATCGTGTCCGAGTGGACCCGGAGCGCGTCGGCCACCGAGGTGCCGAACCGGTCGGTCTGGACCAGCATGCTGACCAGCGACTTCATGTCCGTCAGGCCGGTCCGATCGGCCAGGTTCTTGAGCGCCTCGTCCCGCGGCGTACCGGCCCGCATCTCCAGGTTCACCAGCGCCAGCTGCTCGCTCATGACCAGGCTGACGTGGTCGATCTCGTCGGCGACTCGCACGAGGGCCTGGTTGAGCCCGAGGCCGGCCTCGACGCACACCACCAGCATGTCGAGCATGTCGGGCATGGCCTTCTGCAGCTCCTTCTGCCGCGCCTTGAGCCTGCTCCGGACGTAGAACACCGGTCCGACCCACCCGAGGCCGCCCATCCAGACGATCGCCATCAACACCTGCGTCGTGGTCAGGCCGACGAGTGGCAGGATGAACACCGAGGCGGCCACCAGCCCCATGGCAAGGATCACGCGGGCGGCCCAGTAGATGGAAACCGCATTCGGGTCCACGTAACCGGCTTGCAGCAGGAACTGGCGCACCTCACTGTTGTCTTTGCGCCCGCTCTCGACCCGCTCGCCGAACGCCTGCAGCACCGACTTCATCCGGTCGAGCCGCTGCTGGCGCCGGCGACGGGTGAGGGTGTCCTGTCCGCCCCCGATGTTGGCCAGCTCGTCGAGCTGCGTCAGCGTGGCATTGTTGGCGTTGCTCTGTAACAGCAGCATCGTCAGCGAGATGACCGCGAGGCCGGTCAGGAGGGCGATGATCAGCAGCATGGGACCCTCAGATCTCGATGTTGACGATCTTCCGGATCCAGAAGAAGCCGGCGAGCTGCATCACGAGCGCGATCCCGACCAGCACTTTGCCGATCGGGTCCGTGAACAGCACCGACATGTACTCCGGGTTGATCGTGTAGAGTAGGCCGAACAGCATGAACGGGAGCAGGGCCAGCAGGTAGCCGGTCATCCGGCCCTGCGCGGTGTACACCTTGATCTGGCGCCGGATGGTGAACCGCGCCCGGATCACCGCCGAGAGGTTGTCGAGGATCTCGGCCAGGTTGCCGCCCACCTCGCGCTGGATCAGGATGGCGGTCACCAGAATGCGCACGTCCACCAGGTTGATCCGGTCGGCCATGCCGAGCAGGGAGTCCTGGAGCGGGAGGCCGAAGCGCTGCTCCTCGAACACGCGCCGAAACTCGCTGGCTACGGGCTCAGGCCCGTCGTCAGCCGCCATCTTGAAGCCGGACGAAAGGGGATGTCCGGCGCGGAGCGCCCGGCCCACGAGATCGATCGACTCTGGCAGGATCTCCTCGAATTGGCTCAGACGACGATTTCGGCGCCAGCGAACGTAGAGCGTCGGAATCGTGGCGGCGATCACGGTGACGGGCAGCGCGACGAGGAACGATCGTGTCGCCGTTATGGCTGCGATCCCCGCCGCCACGGCCAGGCCCACCGACATGAGCAGCAGGGTCGGCAAGCTCCATGATACCTGGGCCTGCTGAAGCAGCAGCTCGGCATCCTGCAGGGCCGGCATGCGGGCCGCGATGGGCCGGAGCCAGGGCGATTCGAGGATCGCCGACCGCAAAAGCTGGCCACCCGGACCCCTCTCGAACCCCTCGTTGGCGATCGAGCGGAGCTCACCCACCATGCGGCGCTTGCGACCCTGCTCCCCTATCCACTCGATGATCAGGACCAGCGACACCGTCCCCAGCGCGACCGCCAGGAAGGCGACCGCCGCCGGCAGCAGCAGGCTCATCGGGATGCCTACCATCGGGACGATCCGCCCCGCCCGCCCTCGGGCGTCGAGTTGGTGAACAGCAACGAGGACAGGTCGATGCCGTACGACTTGAGCCGGTCCGAGAACCGCGGCCGGATGCCGGTGGCGCGGAAGTGGCCCTGGACCTTCTCGTCGGCGCCGATGCCCTCGCGCTCGTAGATGAAGATGTCCTGCATGGTGATGATGTCGCCTTCCATGCCCACGATCTCGGACACCTGCATCACTTTGCGGGTACCGTCCGACTGGCGGCTCACCTGGAGCACCACGTTGATCGCGCTGGCGATCTGCTGGCGCATGGCCCGCTCGGGCAGCTCCAGGTTGGCCATCGAGATCATGGTCTCGAGGCGGCTCAGGGCGTCGCGCGGCGTGTTGGCGTGGAGCGTCGTGAGCGAGCCGTCGTGGCCGGTGTTCATGGCCTGCAGCATGTCGATGGCTTCGCTGCCACGACACTCACCCATGATGATCCGGTCGGGCCGCATACGGAGGGCATTGATCAGCAGCAGCCGCTGCGCCACCTCGCCCGAGCCCTCGATGTTGGCCGGCCGGGTCTCCAGCCGCACCACGTGGGGCTGCTTGAGCTGGAGCTCGGCCGAGTCCTCGATGGTGACGATGCGCTCGCCGGCCGGGATGAACGAGCTCAGGATGTTGAGCAGCGTCGTCTTGCCGGCGCCGGTGCCGCCCGAGATCAGCACGTTGAGCCGGGCCCGCACGATGCCGCGGAGCAGCTCGAGCATCGGCTCGGTCAGGCTCTCGGTCCGCAGCAGGTCCTCGCCCGAGAGCGCGTCCCGCTTGAACTTACGGATCGAGAGATGGGGCCCGTCGAGCGCCAGCGGCTTGATGATGGCGTTGACGCGCGAGCCGTCGGGCAGGCGCGCGTCCACCATGGGCGAGGAGTCGTCGATCCGGCGGCCCACCGCCGACACGATCCGGTCGATCACCTGGAGCAGGTGGCGGTCGTCCTGGAACATCACCTCGGTCCGCTCGAGCCGCCCGTGGCGCTCGATGTAGACCTGCTTGTAGGTGTTGACCAGGATATCGGAGACCTCGGGGTCCTGGATCAGCGGCTCCAGCGGGCCCAGGCCGAAGATCTCGTCCAGCACCTGCCCCACCACCAGGTCCCGCTCCTCGAAGTTGAGCGGCACCGACTCCTGAGTGATCAGGTCGTGCACCACCTTGCGGATGGCCTCGGCCACCTGCTGGCGGTCCAGCCGGTCGAGGTTCGACAGGTTGAGCCGCTCGAGCAGCCGCCGGTGGATGCGGCCCTTGATCTGCTGGAGCGCGTGTGCGTTGGCCGTGTCGGTCAGCCCGCCATTGCCGCTCACGCTCTTCATCGCCGGCTCGGCCCGCTCCCAGGGAAGCGTGCCGCGCTGCCGGTTGTTGCCGTCGCCGGCCGCGGGCGTGGGCTTCGGATTGGCCATGCCTTAAGCTCCTTCCGACTTCTTGCCGTTGCGTTTCAGGGCTCCGCGCACCGAATCGGACAGCCGTCCCAGCGGGCCCCGCGACTTGGCACTCGAGCTCACCCCGGTGACCGCCGTCGCGAGCCCCTTCACGTCGTTGGTGTAGCTCGACTTTCCACCGTTGAGCACGATGGGCTTGCCCGAGTTGACCGAGCCCATCACCGCCTCGTAGTCGTTGCTCACCTTCCAGAACACCTTGAGGCCTAGGCTGCGCTCGACGTCCGACGGCGAGATCGAATCGCTCGGGTCGTAGCGGTTGAGCACCAGCCGCACCTGGTCCGGCGGACCTGTGAGCACCCGCTTGAGCAGGGGGAAGCCCCGCTGGATGTTCCGGAGCGACGGGAGGTCCACCGTGCTCACGATGTACACCTGGTCCGCCGACTCGAACACCGCCAGGATTGGCGGGGCGAACGAGCGCGGGGTGTCCACGATGATGTAGTCGTAGTGCTGGCGCAGGAACGCCAGGATGCGCCGGATCTGGTCCGCCGTGACCGCCTCGGCCTTCTCGGGCTGGAACGGGGCCGAGAGCAGGTGCACGCCCGATTCGTGCCGCTCGATGTACGAGGCTAGCAGCCCGGCGTCCATCCGGCGGAAATTCTCGACGAAGTCCACGAAGTTGAACCTCGGCTGGACCCCCAGCACGAGGGCGCTCTCCCCCATTTCGAGATCGAGGTCCACCAGCAGCGTCCGCTTGTGCGTCGTGCGGTGGACCACGATGGCCAGGTTGGTGGCGAGCGTGGTGGAGCCTCCACCGCCTTTCGGGCTGAAGAACGCCAGAATCTTTCCCGACGCGCGTTGCTGGTCGCCGGAAGGCTTCCGGAGCTTCTGCGCGGCCCGAAAGGCGGCGCCCTTGAGATCGTCCGGATCGACCGGCTTGGGCAGATACTCGGTGACGCCCGCCCGCATGGCCGCCAGGAGCTGATCACTGGTCAGGGTCGGCCCAACAGCGATGAACAGCAGGGACGGGTTCTGGTCGATCAGGAACTGGGCGAACTTGATCGCCAGGCCAGGCGCGTCTTCCAAGTCGAGCAGAATCACTTCCGGCGCCTGGGACCGGATGGCCTGCAACTGATGCTCGCCCATCGCGTCGAATGGCACGGCCACGTCGAGCTCGACCGCCAACGCGCGGTCGGGCCCACTTAGCACCTGGCGGGTCAGCTCGCGGAACTGGGAATCCGTGCTGACCAGGGCGGCGCGCGGAGCTCCGGCCGTGCTCACGACGCCCGATCCTTCAGTGCTGTTAGGTTCCTATGCATTCCTACTCGACCAGCCGGAGGACCTTGAGCAGGGTACCACTCGTCCCCCCGTTGTTGCCACCTGGCACGAACCCGACGAACTTGACGCTGATGTCGTCGTTTCCATTCGGACGGGTATCGATGAAGACCTTCGCGAAATTGGTGAACGTCATGCCCGCGTCCGGCTTGTCATTCTTGGCCGTGCCCTTGATGTACCACGGATCGAACAGTCCGACGATGATGACCCGCGGGCTGGCCTCGCCGTAGGACGAGACGACCTTGTGGTTTGTCTGGTCCCACAAGGCGGTCGGATCCTGGTCGTAGAGGGTCTGTACCCCTTTCCGTACCTGGCCGGTCTTGCCACCCGGGGCAAAGGTGGGCGTTTCACCCACCGACGCGTTGATGCAGCCGCTCTCGATGTCCGAGCGCACGTTCTTCTGGGGACCGTCCAGCAGGTAGTACCAGTTGCCATGCCGGCTCTCGTTGCTCCCGAGCATCGGCTTCATCAGCATGGGCAAACCCTTGTCATCGGGGTAAAGCGCGGAGTTTCTGTACTTGCTGCCGTAGCCCGTCTGGGGATTGAGCGGGTTGTCGGTCACGTTGGGGTCGTATTTGAGATAACGATCGGTGCCTGCCCCACCCGGCTCATAGTTCCATATCTCGGGGTTGTTGGCGGGGCCGTCAATCATGCGATTCGAGTTGGCGTCTTGATGACCCGCGCCGACGCTGGTTTCCTGCCACATATCGGGAAGCAGGAACGGCTTGAGGCAATTGGTGATCACCCCGCCGATCGCGGCGACCGCCGCCGAATGCGACTTGAGGGCCATGCTCGTAGTTCCGAAGGTGTTCGCAAACCAGGTCTTGACCGGGGCGCTGGTGAACCAGACGTCCACCCGCTGCTTCACGGCGTCGGGTTTGACCGAATCGAGCTGTCCGATCAGGATCTGCTTGCCGGCGACGGAATTCTTCACGATCCAGGCCTGGACCCGCGCCACCGCCGCAGTGTTTTGCGCGGCGGGCGTTCCGGCCTCCTGGTAGGCGCTCGCGCCGGCCAAGGCGGCGGCATCGGTCGCCCGCTGCGCCTCGGCTCGGGCCGACTTCATCCTGCCGTAGTCGATCGCGACCGCCGCCATCGAAAGCGTGAGGACGATCGTGATCGCCATTAAGACCAGCGTGGCACCGCGCTCGTTGTCCCACAGCAGTGTCTTCCGCATTTCTAGCTCCTGCTGCCGCCAGGTGGCAGCCCTCAGAACCGAGAAGCCTACTTGATGAGCTCGATCCGCTTGACCAGAGATCCCGAAGGCGTACCGCTCGAGCCGCCCCCGCTCACGAATCCCAGGAACCGGCCGGTTACCGGCTCCTTACAACTGCCGTGCCCCGAGCACGCGCGGTTGTCCACGAAGACCTTCGCCAGATTGTTGAGCTGAATCGTGTTACAACTCGGGCACCCGCCGTACTGGGACGGGTTGTACAGCCCTACGATAATGACACGGCCGCTGCTGTTCAGCCAGTTGGCCCCGGCGTTGGAGCCCACCACGCTGTTCGTGGCGTCGTTCCAGTAAGCGCTGCCGTCCCGGCTGATGACCGTGTTCCAGGCGTCGTCCACCGGACCGGTGTTGCCGCCGTTCAGAGCCTCGTAGTTGTGGTTGAGCTCGGCGGTCTCACAGCTCGTACTGGTAATCCGCGCCGCCAGCTTGCTGGCGCTGTTGTCGCTCTTGGTCTTGCCCCAAGCATAGTAGAACGAGGAAACCGGGCCGTCCTTCGAGCTCAGCGACATCAGGAAGATCTGCCGGCCGTAGTCCTTGACCTTGTGCGCGTTGCCGCTGCCGTACGGATCGCGGGCCGTCGTGCCGTACCCATCCGTCGTCGGGGCGTAGGTATCGCCCAGGCCCGCATCGAAGGTCCACTGCTCGGTCTCACCCTCGTTCCACTGGTTGTTCCCGTTCTTATCGTTGTAGTCGAGGGCGTGATTGCCGTTCACGTCCTCGGTCTCCTTGCCCTTTACGATGTGGGGCCTGTTGTTCCACATGTCGGGCACCGCCACCGGCTTGACACAGGTCGCGGTGTTGGTCTCGTCGACGTGGGCCGTCGCCGTCACCTGAAGTCCGATCGAGTTGACGCCGAACGAGTTGGCGAACCAGGTGTGGATGCCGGCTCGCTGCCAGGTCACCTTGACTGTGTTCGCCGCCAGGTCCGGCACGATCGTGACCTCGCCGGCAATCACCGGCTTGAGCCCGACCGTGTGGAGCTGCGCGTATTTCCCACCGGTGTCCCGCGCCCCCTTGGCCTTGTCGTACAGCGGGTCGGACACGATCAGCGAGCTCGCGCCCGCGAGCGCCGCCGCGTCCACCGCCCGCTGTCCTTCCGCCTTCTCGCTCTTCACCATGCCATAATCGATCGTCAACGCCGCCATGCCCAGAATGAGCGCCATGACGAGTACCATGAGGACGAGCGTAACTCCCCGCTCGTTCCGTGGCCACCGCAAACGCATACGTCTCCCCCGATCCGCATGCTAGTGGTACTTCAAGCTGTCACTTTGCCTTCGCCGACGCGGTGTCTCCTCTCGTAGCCTTCATCTTCATGGAGCCACTCCAACGCCAGTCCGTCGGCTCGCCGGTCGGCAGCGGGGCCGGGCTATCGCTGGGCAGAATGAGCTTGGGCGCCACCAGGACCATCAGCTCCGTGCGGTTCTGGCGCGCGTCTTTCGAACGGAAGAACTGACCCAGGATAGGGATGTCCCCGAGCACCGGGATCTTGGTCATGTTGTCCGACAGCGTGTTGTTCATCAGGCCGGCGATCGCCAGGTACTGCCCGTCCTTCATCTCGACCTCGGTCTCGGCCCGCCGGGTGAGCAGGCTCGGAATCGTGAACCCGCCGAAGATGAGCGGATTCGAGAAGTCGAGCGCCGACACCTCGGGCATCACCTTGAGCCGGATGCTCCCGTTCCGGGTGATGACCGGCGTGAACTTGAGCCGGATGCCGAACTCCTTGAACACGATCGAGACGGCGTTGTTGCCCCCGCCGCCCTGCACAGCCGGGTACGGGAATTCGCCGCCGGCCAGGAAGCTCGCTTCCTTGCCAGGCAACGTGATCAGGTTTGGCTCTGCCAGGCTCCGGAGGTCGCCCTTCGACTGCAGCGCCAGGATCAAGGCCTCGATACTGGCGTTCGCGTTGAACAGACCCACGTCGATCACGCCGTCGGTGAAGCTACCGGCGGTGCCGGTGTTGGAGGAACCCACCCAATTCCCGTTGTCGTCCAAGTGGTGGGGATTGAGGGTCTGGATCTGGGAGCGGAACTGCTTGGCCGCGGTCTTGTTCACTTCAGCGAACCGGACCCTGAGCTGAACCTGCACCGCCTCGGGCGTGGTCAGGTTGTCCACGATGGTGGCGCCCGTGCCCTTGGCGATCTCGACGGCCTGGTTGGCCATGCTGGCGTCCCGCACCTGCCCCGACAGCGTCACCACGTTGCCGCTCGCGGTCACGTCCACCTGCTCGCCCTCGAGCACGGACTTGAGGTAGCGCTGCAGCCCGGCCGCGTCTGCGGTCACCTCGATGGAGTACAGCTTGATGTTCCCCGAGTTGTCCCACAGGAACAGGCTAGTCGTGCCCAGGGTCTTGCCGTTGATCAGCACCTCGGTCGGCGACACCACGACCGCCTCGGCGACCGCCGGGTCGCCGATCGAGAACCGCTGGATCGCGGTGGGGTTGACCAGCAGCGCGGAGGCGCCCTTCGAGACCGACACCACCTGCTCGGGCGCCCGCACCACGCGCTGCGCCTCGGCGCTGCGGGCCGAGGCTAGAGCGACCAATCCGACGACGAGGGACCGAAGTGACACGAGAACAACCCTACCGCGGCGATGGATGCTCACAGGTCTCCCGGAGATAAGGTCAGGGCTTCTGGAAGGTCGTCAGGGTGCGCTCGCCGCCACGGTAGCCTTCAATCACGGTGTTGTTGACGCGGGGGGCCGGTGCAGCCACCCGATTGGGCGACGGGTTGCGCGGGGCGCGCGCAGGAGCTGCCCCGGGCGCCAGCTGGTCGGCCTTAGCCCCCGAAGTGGCCACGGCGAGCGTGTCGAGCCCGTTCCGTAGGGCCAGTTGGATCCGGCCTTCCTTGCCCGCCAGCACCAGAAGCTCGGCGTCATCAAGCGTCACCAGCAGGGTGATCACCGTGACGGTCTGGGGCTTCCCTTCCTTGTCGCGCTGCACCTGCTGGCCGGCGGCCAGCACCTGCACATTTTGCAGTATAGTCCGCGTGATCGACTGGGGACGGTTATCGCCCTTGTCGAGCGAGAGCAGCACGTCCACATGGGTACCCGGGAGCACGAAGCCGGCGACGCCGATCACTTCGTCCACCCGGACGCTCATCGCGCGCATGCCGTCCTTGATGATGATGGGAAGGCCACCGCCCTGGTCGAAGGTCGAGACCTTGGACGCAAGCAGCGGCTCGTTCTCCGACACGGGCGTGATGACGCCCCGGCCAATCGCGTCCTTGAGTGAGCCGATGTACCCGCTCGGCACCGCTTCACCTGGCCACCCGACGACCTTCACGTCCTGGTCGGTGATGACGGCGCCGATCGGCAGGCTCCGCGCCGCGAGGACGATCGAGGTCTTCCTGGGCCCCGACGCCAGGAGCGGCGTGGCCTGCTCGCGCAAGTATCGCAGCGCGAGATACGCCGCCAGGCCCCCAGAGCCCAGGGCGAGCATGAGCATGAGCCAGGGTCGCAGTTTTCGCATAGGGGTCAGCACTCGTTCCGCATAGTGGCCTTCGAGGAGATCGTGATCGTGCTACTTCCGCCGGTCCAGTGCAGGATCGCCCCCACCCAGCCCATCCGGTATGTCGTCGTGATGTTCACAGTCATGTCCGCCCCGGCTCCGACGCCACCGGCGCAATGCAGGGACGCAATCGGGCTGATGGTGATGTTGGTCGGGGGGTTGGTGGTGTCGATGCTCGCCAGCGCCAGACGCTGCTTGATTCTGTGCTTGATGCCGGCCTGGCTCGTGGTGTCCACGACGACCGTGTATCGCGCCCCCTCGCGGGCCGCGTCGGTCACCGCCTGCTTGATGTTCCACGCTCGCCCGAACTCGATGATCCCCGCGATCAGCAGGAAGACCACGGGCAGGATCAGCGCGAACTCGGCGAGGGCCTGGCCCTTCCGCCCTCTGAGATGGCTCACCATCAGGCTCATAGCTTCACTCCTTGTCCGAACCACCACATCAGGGTCCCGGCCGCGATCGGCACCGCATACGGGATGGTCTGAGCCCCGGGGGTCTCGAGGGTCCGAACGCTCCCCGAGCGCGCCACCAGGCGCTTCGACCGGAACAGGTCCACCGTGTTGAAAAAGAGGAGAAGCAGGAGGCCCCGGCGCGCCATCGCGACCAGGGCCATCCCCGCCCCGAGCAGCACAATATACGCCAAAGCCCCAGGGAGCGGACCTAAACCCAGGAAGGCACCGACCATGCCCAAAAGCTTGGCGTCACCCCCACCGACCGCGCCCAAGGCATGGAACAGCACCGCCACTCCGAGGGCCACGGCAAACCCGGCCAATCCGGTCACTACGGCATCAACGCCGAGCGGGGCTCGCAGCAACAGCGCAGCCACGAGTCCCGCCACGGTCAGCTGATTCGGTACCCGACGATCCCGAATGTCCCACCACGCCGCCGCGCAGAGAACGCCTACCAGCACGACATCCGCCAGAGTTTGAATCACCCTGCGGCCCCGGAACGGTCGCGCGGCGGAGCGGTAGGTGTGTCCGGGCTCAGCTGTCGGCCGAGGCCAGCTCGTTGTTCGCCTTGCCGAAGATGTTCTTGATGTGGCCGCCCATCCCCTTGATGATCACCACCACACCCACGACGATAAGCCCGAGCAGCAGGGCATACTCCGCCAGCCCCTGCCCTGACTCGTCGTTCCAGAAGTTCCGCGCGAGCTTCATCATACGGTGCTTCCTCCACGTACATGTTGGTGGTGCATGGAAGGAGAGCGGACAGCGGTGCCGCTCTCCCGGGATTGGCGGATTGGAAGGATCCGCCGAACGCCTCAGGAGCCAAAGAATTTGGAGCAAACGTGAATGGTATTGCGCAGCGATTCAGGCAAGACGCATGCCCGTGCATCTCCTGCCCAGACTCGACCACGGACTCGAGCTCGCGCCCGACAACGTGAGCGGGAGAGGCATCCGCGCGTCGTATTGCAAATCATTGCCATGCCGATGTTTACATCCGGTCAAGCTCAGGCGGACCGACCATGCGGGCCAGATTCCTTCGAAGGCGGAGTCGGGTTATTTGTTGCAGGGGCGACGCCTGAGAGCGTTGCACCACCGCAACCGTCGGACCCTCGCCCGAACGGTTCTATCGGCCCAACAAGTGGCCCTTGCCTGGCTCGGTATTGTGGACAACTGTATCGGTCGGTCCCGGTTCCTGCAAGGGACTTTCCAGCCCCGTAAGAAGACCGAACCTTATTCGACCCCTCGGAGGCCATTTTTGACCTCGCGCCGCACGCTTGCACCCTCACTCCCGGCTGTGGTTTTCGTCGTCCTCGCCGTCCTTATTCCATTGGGCCTTCATCAGCCCATGCTGAACGCGGACGGAGATCCGGCCCGCCACATACGCCACGGCCTGTACATGCTTGAGCATGGGGCGTTGATCGCCCACGACCCTTTTTCCTTTACAAGGGCGGGCGCCCCGTTTCTGGGCTTCGAGTACGGCAGCCAGCTCATGTATGCGCTGGCCTACAGGATCGGGGGACTTCCGGGCGTAGCCATTCTAGCCGGCCTGCTGATAGCAACGGCCTATGCGTTACTCGCCTCGCTGCTCCTGCGCCGGGGGGTTGACCCCCTCCTGGCCTATCTCACGACCGCCGCGGCAGCGGCCCTCGGCGCAGGGCACTGGGTAGCGCGTCCCCACCTGATTTCGCTCGTGGCAGGAGTTGCCCTGCTGTGGATTCTCGAGCGACCCAAGCGCACGCCGCTGTGGCTCATCGGCCTCATGTTTGCGGTCTGGGCGAACTTTCACGGCGGCTTCGTGTTCGGCTGGATTCTCATCGGGGCGTTCCTGGCCGGAACTGCCGGCGAGTGGCTGCTCGGAGCGGACCGGCCGGCGGATTCCGGGCGGGCGCGGTACCTAGCCGCCACACTGGGCGTCGCGATCGCAGCAACTCTCGTCAACCCGCACGGTCCCACGCTACTGGTCCACGTGATGGGCTTCTTCGGTAAGCGATTCCTCCAGGACAACACCGCGGAGTTCCTGTCCCCCGATTTCCACGACATCGACGGCCGGATCTTCCTGTGCGGCATTGTGCTCACTCTCGTGACCCTGGCGGCGGTACCGAGACGTCCGACACTCGCACGCCTCTTCGCGATAGTGGCAACCTTGGCATTCGGACTCATGTCGGTGCGGAACGTGGCCTTGTTCGGCCTCATTGCTCTGCCCCTCCTGGCCATGCACGCCGACGCCGAGTGGCGGGCCCTGCCCGACCCACGTTCCCTTCGGGGCAACTTCCGGAGGGTTGCCGAGCACGCTCGAACCTGGCCCTTCGTCCTCCCGGTGGCGCTGGCGATGGCGCTCCTCGGATTCGCTCACGGACGGATCGCCGGTCGTGCGCTCTTGGCCGAAGATTTCGATCCCGTGACGTTCCCCGTGGCCGCCGTACGGAAGGCACGCTCCGAGGGTGTTCAGGGTCGGATGTTCCACGAATTCGGCTGGGGCGGCTATCTGGTGTTGGCGTGGCCCGAGCAGCGGATCTTCATCGATGGTGGGACGGACTTCTTCGGGGAAGACCTGTTCCGGGAGTACAGCCGAGTCAAGCTCCTGCAGCCCGGCTGGAGGGACGTACTGAGGCACTGGGACATCTCACTCGCCCTGCTGCGCCGGACCTCCCCCCTGGCTCACGAGCTGGCGCGCGATGCGCGGTGGACGTCGTGGTACTGCGACTCGCTGGCGGTCCTGCTTCGGTACCGGCCCGAGCCGCCCCCCTTCTCGGCCGAGCAGGCCGACTCCGCAGAGCGTGCCCTGACCGCTTGTGCGCGCCCCTCAGCGCCGAGTGGCAGTGCCGATCAGGGAGAGGCCCCAGGGAAGCCGGACGCGGCGGAGCGCCCGCGCCTCCAGCGCCAACAGCCCGGTCAACGCCTGGTTCACGAGGGCCGGGACGTCGCGTACGTCCGAGCGGACGCCCGCACGGCCGAACTGCTTGGCCAGCCGAGCGGCGACCGCGACGGGAAACAGCGTCGTGTTCCAGTAGGAAAGCCATGACACGCGAAGGCCGGCGCCCTCGAGAACGGCACGGATAGTCCGTCGGGTGTAGCGGCGCTGATGCCGCAGGGCGACATCATGCGCGCCGAACAGCCAGGGGTGCGCCGGCACGCTGAACACCAGGCTGCCGCCGACTCGGAGCACGCGGCGGATTTCGCTCGAGGCGAGCGCATCGTCCGCGATGTGCTCGAGCACATCCGCTGCGAGCACGAGGTCGAACGTCCCCTCGGCGAACGGAAGTGCCGTCCCCACCGCGCGGCAGAAGAGCGCCCCACCCCGCTGCCGGGCCAGCCCCAGCGCGCCGGCGTCCGGCTCGATTCCCACCACTGGGCCAACAGCGGCCTCCATCGCGACGTTTCCTCCCGTGCCGCACCCGAAATCCAGGATCCGAGGTTGCCCACTGCCCCCCTGGCGGACAAGCAGCTCGCTCAGCATGAGCCGCCGCCCCCGGAACCACCAGTGGCGCAGCTCCTGATGGTGCATGATCCGGTATTCGTCAGCGCGCATGGCTACCCGAGAACTCGACCGCCAGGACTTCCGCCTCCGATGCGCTCCTCGTGACCGTGACTCGCCCGCCGAGCCGCTCTACCGCTGCGCGAAGGGCCAGGGCGTCGTCCTGTGGAGGGTGATGGTAGTCGGCCAGCACGATCCACACGCGCGGGGTTGCGGCCGTCCGCATCCTCTCCGCCTCCGCGCCCGCCCAGCCGGAATCCGGGTGGGGGGGGACGTACGACTGCCACATGCGGCCCTGGGAGCCGGACTGTGCGCCGAGCAGCTCGATCCGGCCGGCGTACGGGCGCCTGAGGGCGGCGGCCTGCTCGGGCCGCCGCGGGCCCAGGGAGGCGCCGTTCACGGAGCCCAGACCGTCGGGGCCGGCCACGCGCGCCGCCCACCCGAGACGCGCGGTGTCTGGCGAGCTCCAGTCGGTGGTGTAGAAAATCCAGGCCGGCGTGGCGCGATGATACACGTAGACCGGATCGTTGCCGGCCTCGCGATTCAGCCGTCCGATCAACGGGCGCAGCTCCTCCTTGGAAAACCCCGTCTGGTCGGGCGGATCGAGCGCCAACTCGAGGGTGAAAACGACCGGCGGCACCAGGAAAGTCGCCAGCAGCCAGCGCGCCCGCACGACCACCAGCTTCCGACCCACCCACTCGCTGGCAACGACGAGCCCCACGGCCACCAGCATGACAACCTGCGGCGCCGAGAACAGCAACAGCCGAGTAGCCAGCGGGTAGCGCCCGAGAAGTGAGCCGGCGAAGGCCAACCCCAGCGGCAGCAGCAGCACGCCCGGCGCCGCCCAGCCCGTGCGGCGCCCCAGCGCGAGCGCCCCTAACACCGCCAGAGCGACATAGAGCGGGCTCAGATCGAAGAGACCCCGCCAGCAGTTGAGCGAGCAGACCGACTCCTGCAGGCCCAGCCCCAGCCGGGGCCACCATCCAGGCGTTCCCGGGACCAGGAACGTCGCCGCCCAGTAGCTCCGCATGTAGTCGGCCCCCGCGTTCTGCCGGTACCAGAGCAGGAACGTGGCGAGCGCGGTGCCGAGCCACAGCGCGGCTGCGCTCCCCGGCCTCGTCAGAGAGGCGCGGCGGCGAATGCAGACCGCGCCGAGGGCCGTCGCGATCCCGGCTCCCACGAAGACGGCAGGAATGGACAGAACAATCGCGGCGACTCCCCCCAGAGCCAGACGGCGCCACGCTGCCGGATCATCGGGTGCCCGCAACACCTCGAAAGCCAGCGCGGTCATGCCGGTGCTCACCAGCGCGTCGAGCGAATACGGCTTCAGCTCCGCGGCGTAACGGATCAGCGGAAACGCCGTCGCCGCCAGAGCGATGGCCACCAGCGCCTCGGTGCTGCGGAGGACGCGCCGGGCGAGCGCGGCCACAGCCAGGAGCAGCAGCACGCCGCTCACGAACGGCAGCAGCCGCAGGGCATACTCGTTCATCCCGCCCACCAGTACGGCCAGCCGCTCGGTCCAGAGGAACGGGACCGGCGCGACCTGGCCATAGTCGAGCGGGCGAGCCAGCCCGCCGAACGACCGGGCTCCGACATTGAGGGCGATCATGGCCTCGTCGCCCCAGAGCGATGCGCGGTGGAGGTAGCCGACGGTGCGGACCAGCAGCCCGATCGCGAGCACCGCAACCGTCAGCACTTGAAGGGGCGCCGCCACGACCCAATGGTAAGGGCGGCCGTTCATGGGTGGGCCGCCGGCGCTCCAGCTACGTCGAAGCGGAGCGAGTAGAGCGTCGCGCTCCCGCTGCGGCGGCGCGATTCGACGGCGCCGCCCGCGCGGCCGATGGCAGCGAGCAGCTCGCCGATCTCCCTCCCGGGCGAATCGGTGTTGAAGACCGCCCAGGCGCGCGAGGTCGCCGCGCGCCTCAACCGGGCGGCCTCGACCTGCGCCCATCCGGAATCGGGGCTGACCTGCCAGTCAGGAAGGTCCCGCGGGTCAAGCGCGAGCCATGCGCGCCCCTGTACGCCGCTGGCGAGCCCGAAGAGCTCGTCGCGGCCCCGGACGCGGTAGACCAAATCGTTGCCCTCACCCTCGTGCCGAGGCCCGCGAGGTGGAGCATTCACGAACGCCGGACCGCTCGGGCCGGCGATGCGGGCCACCCAGGCGAGCCGCGCACGGTCCGGCTGCCCCCAGTCGGTCGTGAAGTAGGTCCACTCCACGGCCACCCGATGAAACACATAGACCGGCTCCCCCGGGGACCAGCGGCGCTCGAGCTGCGAAATGAGCTCCGGAAGCCCTTGATGGTCCTGGGGGGCCCGGATCAGCCAGGCGAAGGCCACGAGGAACGAGGGCGCCATGATCGCCCCGACGGCGAGGCCTTCGCGCACCGACGGGACGACTCTCCGGAGGCCGCGCGCGGCGGCAGCCACACCGACGGCGGCAAGAACGATGAAAAGCGGCGCCACAAACAGCAGCAGCCGTGTGGCCATCGGGTAGCGTCCGGCCGCCGAGGCCAGGAACACGGTGACGATCGGTCCCGCGAGCACCAGCGCGGGCCGCCAGCCGAACCTCCGGAAGAGGATCAGCGCGCCCGCCGCGCAGGCGAGAAGCACCAGCCACCAGGCTCCCGCCTGGACGGTCCAGTAGCTCACCGGCCAGAGGGCCTCCCGGACGCCGGACGCCCAGCGGACCGCCCATCGCGGTCCCGGCGACAGCATGGCCGCCGACCAGTACTGCTGCATGTACGGCGTCGTCTCGACGGCGTGATAGACGCCCAGGTAGACTGCGGTAAAGATCACGCCCCAGAGCGCACCCATCGCCACGAGCCGCAGGCGCCCCCTCGAACCGTCCGGCCAGGCGACCGAGACCAGCACGATCGTGACAGGCGCGAGCACCATCGGGCTGGTGATGGAAACGAGCAGCGCCGCCGACCCGGCCATTGCCATCCGACCCCAGGCGCGCCCGTCGGTCGCCCGCCCAAGCAGGTCGATCGCCGCGGCAGCGACCACCACTGAGGCGAGTCCGTCCAGCGCGTAGGGCTTTCCCTCCGCCGAGTACTGGATCAGGAAGGGAGAGGTGGCCGCGAGCGCCAGGGCCGCGAGCGCTTCCAGCGAGGCGAGCCACCCCGTCACCAGCCGCCAGAGGACCACCAGCGTGAGGCTGCCGGCTAGGAACGGAATGACGCGGGGCCCGGTATCACAGACGCCGAACGTGTCGACTACGAGCCGCTGGGCCCACAGAAACGGGATCGGGGCGACCAGCCCGTAGTCGAGAGGGCGCATCAGCTCGGCGTAGCCCCTGGCCGCCACGTTCATGGCGAGCATCAGCTCGTCGCCAGCCGGTGGGCCCTGGCGCACGCAGTACGCGGCGCGGAGCGCGATGCCCATCGCGACGACCGTCAGGGCCGTTCGGTTGTGTGAGGAGATCAACCCAGCGGGGGGATCGAACGAGGCTTGCCGGGGAGCGACTCCATAGTCACAGCGCGCCCCCGGGCGCAGGCGTCGCCGACGCCGCCGCCTCATCGGATTCGTCGTAGGGGGTGACCCGGTGGCGGTCGTAGTCTCCGCGAAGGTGGTTAGCCCGAATGACCAGCAGATCGGCGGCCATGCGGAGGGAGTCGCGCATAACCCGAACCTTCGAGCCCGGCTGGTGCACCCAGTTGACCGGCACTTCGGCGATCCGATACCCGCGTCGCTGGGCCATCAACAGCACCTCGACGTCGAAGCTGAACCCCGACATGCGCATGCGGGAGAACAGGTCGTGGGCCACCGCACCCCGGAACAGCTTGAACCCGCATTGCGTATCCTGCACGCCGCGCACGGCGAAGGAGCGGACCAGAAAGTGGAAGGTCCGGCCCATGACGTGCCGATACCAGCGGCGGCGGACGCTCACCCCGGCCCCGGGCGTCACGACCCGCGACCCCACGGCGAGGTCGGCGCCACCGTCCAGGGCGAGTTCGAGCCTCGCGAGCTCCGCGATGGGCGTCGCGCCGTCGGCATCGGCGAGCAGTATGCGGGCACCCCTGGCATTCACGACGCCCGTACGCACCGCGTAACCCTTGCCGTGGTTCTGGGCCAGGCGGATGAGCCGAACTTCGGGGCACCGCCGGGAAAGCCGCCCGACCGCGCCGCTGGTTCCATCCCGGCTACCGTCGTCCACGACGACGATCTCCGCCACTGTGTTCCGCCCACGGAAATACCCGGCCATGTCGAGGAGGGTGCGCTCGATACGCGACTCCTCGTCGAAGGCCGGCACGACGACCGAGTATTCCGGGCGCGCTGTCATAGGGAAGACCGCCCAGTGGGCAACTACCGTGCCTTACGACCCCTTCGCCGGGGGTCCCGGAGGGCCGACCAATAGCGGCTTTGGCACACGATTCTGTGGCTTCGAAGCTACAGCCATGCCCAGGCACTTGCCAAGCTTTACCCAGCGCTCTCGGCGATGGACCGGGCCGGCCCAAGCCGACTCAGCTGAGTAGGCACTGCTCACGACCCTACGCCACCGCTGCGCCACCACACGCCGCTCGGCCTGTCCCTCATGATGGATCTTCAGGGCGCCGGCCGGCTCTCGGAGGGAGGGCTGCCGCTATGCTGTTCCGATGCAGTCGCGGAGCGCTGGGGTGCGACCCGAGGAGGGAAGAGATTGAACCGAATCACGTGCCATACCGCCGCCGCGCCGTCGGTCCACTTGATCTTCTTGCCTTCGGCGTACGTCCTGCCCGAGTAGGAGATGCCAATCTCCCACACCCTCGCGCCCGCCTGCGCGAGACGAGCCGTCACCTCGGGCTCGAATCCGAACCGGTCGCTGGTGAGCTCCAGGGACTTCATGAGTGGAGCCCGCACCATCTTGTAGCAGGTCTCCATGTCAGTGAGGTTCAGATTCGAGAACATGTTCGAGAGCAGCGTGAGGAGCCTGTTGCCGACGGAGTGCCAGTAGTAGAGCACCCGGCGATCGCCGCCAAGAAATCTCGATCCATACACCACGTCGGCTTCGCCACGCGTGATCGGCTGGATGAGTCGCACCAGTTCCTGGGGATCGTACTCGAGGTCCGCGTCCTGGACGACGATCACGTCGCCGGTCGCGGCGGCGATTCCGGTCCGCAGTGCGGCTCCCTTCCCGCGATTCACCTCGTGGTGGCGCAGGATGTCGATGCGGCCCTCCGCGTGCAAACGGTCCACGACCTCGGCGGTGCCGTCGGTGGATGCGTCATTCACGACGATCACCTCGATGTCGAGGGGCACCTGACGCAGGCGGTCGACGATGGTAGCCACCGTCCCGACCTCATTGTAGGCCGCAACAACGACGGAGAGCCTGAGGGTGCCGGTCATGAGGAGACCCCGACGCCGATCACCGACTGACCGAGCGGCAGGGGTAGCCGATCCTCCAGTCTCAGCAACGGGACCAGGGCATCGAACCAGCGCAGTTGCGAGATCGGGATGCGCGGCACTCGGCGGACACGCGCGTTCATCCACCACCCAAGCGTTCCGACCAGGTTGAAGTAGGATGTATGCTCTACTGAGAGGCCGGCCCGTTGCATCTGTTCCGCCAGGCTCCTGCGCGTGTAGCGCCGGACGTGGCCCAGCTCCTCGTCCAGGGTTCCGTAGAGCCAGGGAAGTGCTGGGACCAGGACGATCGCGCGGCCACCGGGCGCCAGCATCGCCGCCATGCTGCGCATGGCCTCGACATCCTCCGCGATGTGCTCGATCACGTTGAGCGCGATGATCGTATCGAGGGCGTGCCGCCCGAATTGCCCCGCGGCGTCCGCGGCCGGCAGCGTCAATTCCTGAACCACGACATTGGGAGCCTGCCCGAAACGCCGCCGCAGCACGTCACGGTAGTATGGGTCCATGTCCGTCAGCACCAGCAGGTCGGCGCCGGCGCCCGTCAGGTGCAGCGACATGTTTCCGATACCCGCTCCCACCTCACAGACTCGGCGACCCAGGAACGGAGCGATGCGCTGGAACTGCCAATAGTTGTAACGCGGCGCCGCCTCCATGATCTCGAGGGTTTCGGCTCCGGTGGAATCAGCCGGTCGGAGCTCGCTGGTCACAGTCTGTCGGACGCTCATCTGGTCGTGGTCCCCTTCGAGGCGACGTGGGCCACCGGCTCCCGCTCCCTGAGTCAGTCCTTTTGCAGTCCCAATAATGTAACTTGGGTATGGGAGCCAGGATTAGCCGCGCTGCTGAGGCAAGTCGCGGCCAGGACCCCAGGCGGAAAGCAATCAAGGCTTTGCTGCGGGCGCAGTCTGGCCCCTGACGTAGATCCAGTAGTGGAAGATCGTGCCCGGGACGTTTACCGTCTGGACGTGCCGGTATCGCGCGAGAAATGTGTTGTCCTGCACAAGCGCCGGAAAGACACCCATGTAGCCGTGCACCGCCAAGGAGTCGGGGGAGTAGCTCGGCACGACGATGACGCCGGGCCGCTGCTCGAGAATCCACCCGGCGTAGCGGGCGCCGGAGCGGTTGATGGGGGGAAGGGTCATGACACCGGCGTTCAGGCAATATGCGTCGATCATACGGCGTTCGGTTGCCGCGGTTACGGCTCCAGCGTCTCCCATCACATAGCTCTCGTTCGCGGATGTCGTGCGGTCGATCCATCGGCCGATACCCAGGCGCGCCTCGGTCCGACGGGCGTAGGACAGTCCCTTGTCCCGGAGCTCGCCAGGGAGGCCCAGCATCAGCACGGTCGAGAGACAGAAGGCGAGAACCGTCACACCCGAGCCCGCTGCGGGCGAGAATCGAGCGAGGATGGTCCCGCATGCGACCGCCAGCAGGACGGCAAGCGGCGCCAGCGCGTGGCGAGAGCCCTGAGTCAGAATAGGGTCCACGCCGACCAGCAGACAGAGGTAGACGAGCACCAGCACAATGGCGACGAGGTGCCTCGCGTCCATCCTTCGCCAGCCGGCGAATGCCATCATCAGCATCAGCGGGGCGGCATGGACCGCGAGGTCCTCCACCAGCCCCAGCGGATATCCTTCGAACCCTCCTTTGCAATACACCGGATTCGGCAGCAGCCTCTGGAAGTACGACCACCGCCACAGAAAATAGATCCCGTACGGAAGCGCCGCGGCCGCCACGAAGACCGCGACCGAGCGGGTCGAGCGGGTGCCGACGAGAATCCCCGCCGCGATGGCGGCGCCGACCACGGGACCCTCGGGATGGGTCATCGCCGCAAGAGCGACCAATGCCCCCGAACACGCAAACCAGGCATCACGGTGGTCGGCACGCCCGGTAGCCGGCCATGCCTGGAAGCCCAACCCGGTGAAAGCCGCCGCGACGGCGGCGAGGACCAGGGCGACATAGGAGAGCGTCTCCAGGCCGCTGACCGCCCACCACGACGGGCCGAAGAAGCTGGTGAAGAGGATGGCCGGTGCCAGCGCCGGAAGCGGCCCCACCCATGCTCGAGCCATGCGGTGCATCAACCAGACACTGACCGCCAGCGCCACGACTCCGAGCCCCTTGTAGACGGCGATCGGGTCGAGGCCGATCCGGTACGAGACCGCACCGAGCAGCACGTAGAGAAAGTTGGAGTAGCCCTCGACCGGCGGATGTTCGCCCAGATTCCAGACTATCCCCTGCCCTCCCGCCAGGTGCTTCGCATAGCGGAGAGTGATGTAGGCATCGTCGACCGTGAACGGCCAGGCCGCGACGATGAGCACCGCGCCGCGGACGGCGATCAGCCCGGTCACGAGGTACAGCATCGCCGGGTGTTCGAGGAGACTCGGCCTGAAGCGGAATGTCGTCACGGATCCACAGGTAAGCGGAGGCGGCCGGCACGGATGGGACAGCTCAATTCGCCCGCCAAGTTACGGCTTTGGCGCAAGTCCACGGGAAGCTACTCGTGGTTGGCAAGGACAGTACCACCCAGGATGGCAGGCTGAGCGTTTTCGCCCAGCGACGTATTTGCGCGTCGCAACACGAGGAACAGACATGGCAAGTAGCAGAGCGCGAGACTTGGCAGCCACAGGGTTTGAACGGCTTCCGAGAGCCTGTGGCTGGGGTCTGTATGCCACGCGAAGACGCCAGCCACAATCGAAAGGCCGACAATCAGGGCCATCTGTCGACTATTGCGCGGAATCAGCAGTAAAGGGACCATTTCGTACAGCAGCGAGGTTTGCGGTACGACCGCAAGGACGGCGAGCATGCGTGCCTCCGGGCGCCGCCACCGCAGGAGGCTGAGCAGGAGCAGCACCCCACCGGGGCGCATCAGCAGTGGCGTCGTGTGCGGGAGCGCGGAGCTGGCCGCCAGGAACGGACGGACCCAGCCCGGCATCACCACGAAGGACAAGGCCACCAGGACCGCCGCGCCGACGAGGGCGGTGCGGGAGGGCCACCCCGCGAACAGCGCCGCGCCGATCGTCGGCTTCGCCGCCCACAGCAGTCCCAGCGCGGGCAGCCCCGCTGCCGCCGTCAGGAGCGGCGACCACTGCACGGTGAGGAGCGCCTGGATGTAATAGGCCGAGCCGAGACCCAGAAGACCCCACCACCCTCGGCCGGACAACACCCAGGCAAGGGCGGCCGTGCCGATTCCAACCCACAACCATTGAGCGACCGGGAGCGGAAGGAGGGCAAAGGGAACCGCCACGAGCACTGCGGGTGCCGGATATACCAAGGGATAAGGAAACAGACCAGCTTGATGCGCCTCGCTCATGGCTCGATAGGGATCGTCGCCATGGAGGAGTGCTCGACCTGCGGCCCAGGTCTGATCCAGGTCGGAGCGATAGAGGCCAGGCTGCCGCCCTGCGAAGACGACGGCAGCGGAAAAGCAGCCCAGGGCAATCGCGACCATGAGGCGCCTGCCGGCATTCAGCGCAAATCGAGCGGTGCTTGCCGACGGGCTGACGCGCATGAGTGCTCCCATGGCAGGCGGCGCATGGCCGCCGGTCCGGACCTCGAGTCCAGGACGCCATGACAGTCGTCGCTGAACCCCTTCGTCGCTCGGAAGTTAGCAAGGTCCACAAAGCTTGGTACAGCTGAGTCAGACGCCGAGCGGTTCTGGGCTTCGATTCCTAAGACTATTGAATGGAGAGCACGCGGAAGATGTCCGAATAGTCGTCGGTCCACACCCCTGCATTCGGATTGGTGGACAGGTTCTGCCATTGACCATCCTCCGCGAGCCTCCCGAAGTCTGCTTCACTCCGTGCTACCACCGCCCACATCGACGGGGATTTCGCCTCCCCCGCCTCCTTTGCCGTAGGCACGGCTCGCCGCAAACGAGCGACCAGGCCGGCATCGGCCACGAGGTTGCCCAGCACGGCGTCCAGTCGGAGATAGCGATTGCTGAGGTGAACCGCGAGCACACCCTTGGGAGCCAACTTGGCAAGGTAAATCCGCATCGCCTCGCGGGTGAGCAGGTGGACCGGAATCGCATCCGAATTGAAGGCATCGAGGACGAGAAGGTCGAAGCGATGGTTGGGGGCTTCCGCCAACGAGAGCCTGCCATCACCAAGGACGATCTGCACGGGGGTTCTCGAACGACTCAGGAAGGTGAACAGTCGCGGATTGCGGGCGATGGCCACCACCAGCGGATCGATCTCGTACCCGGTCCACTCCTCCCCGGGGCCGGCGTAGGCAGCCATGGCCCCGGTGCCGACCCCGATAAGGCCAACCCGACGCCCCGGTGGAGAAGGTACCTCCCGGAAGAGGTCCCCCACGGGGCCTTCTCGGCTGTAGTAGCTCAGGGGCTCGGGGTCGGCGGTGTCGGTCAGCGCCTGGGCTCCGTGAATGGTGGAACCGTGTAGCAGGTATCTGATCCGTGACGCCCGGTCGTCGCGGATCTGATGCACGCCGAAGAAATTCCGTCTTGTGAACACCAACTCTGAACCCCGACCCGCCAGCGCCTTTCCCACCACGAGCACAGCTGCGAGTCCCAGGGCGAACGAGATAGGGGCATTCGCGAGCCGGTAGACGACTACGGCAGCCGGCAATGAGGCGGCGACGGCGAGGACCGCTAGCCATGGAGTACTCACAGGTGCCCCCCCCATGTCGGGCGAGGCGAGGACCAGTCGCGCTGCCGCCAGGACTCCCACCACCAGCACGACGAACACGAGGCCCTGGATCGGTCGTCTCGGAACCGCGGGGAGCATGCGCGGGCGTAGCGCCGCCGCCAGCACCAGCATCACCGGGTACTCGAGCACCGTGTTGAAGATGCGCGGCGCGACGAGGACGTTGAACACGCCGCCGAGCGCCCCGCCCACCGCGATCCAGAGATAGTACTCGGTGAGATGAGAGGCGTCGGGCCGTCGTCTGGCCAATTCGCCGTGGCAGACCATGGCCGTGACGAAAAACCCCACGACATGAAACGGCAGGGCCTGGACGACCTCAACGCTGGAGCCCCAAAAGATGAGCACCGCGAGCAGCACGATCAGCGAGGCCTGCAAGCGTACCATCGCCGCATGCGCCAGAGGCGGGCGCCGTACGAAGACCAGAATGAACGAGAGCAGGTAGAGTGCGAGCGGCAGGATCCAAAGCAGCGGAACGGGTGCGATGTCCGTGGTCAGATAGGTGGTCAGCGCGAGGAACAGGCTCGACGGGACGAGCGACAGGACGATCCACAGAACTCGCTCGCTCGGAGTCACGCGGCCCGCGGTCGCCGGCGCCGCCCTCGTTCTGCCCGCGGTGGACTTTTGGGAGAGCAACGCACAGCCGAGCAGGACAACGAAGTAGACGACATAGCCGACGCTCCACCACAGCCGCTGCTGGGAGAGTTGGAGGGCCGGCTCGACGATAACAGGGTAGGACAGGAGCGCTAGCAAGCTTCCGGCGTTGCTAGCCGCGTAGAGACCGTACGAGTCCTGTCCGGGCGCGAAGTGGCCGCGACTGTGCCACTGCTGCAGGAGCGGACCCGAGCTGGAGAGCATGACGAAGGGCAGCCCCAGAGACACTGTCAGCACGATCAGGAGCCAGAGCACTGGATGTTCGGCGGTGCTCGGACGCGTAGGGAGCGTCAAGCTCAGGGGCAAGGCGAGAAGCGACAGCGCTACAAGTACACAATGCACCGGGATGTGGGCTGCGCCGAGGAGCCGGGGAGCTCGGTCGGCGTAGAAATAGCCGACCAGCAGCGCGACTTGAAAGAAGAGAATGCAGCACGTCCACACGGCCGAGCTGCCGCCGAGGATCGGCAGCACCAGCTTGGTAAACATCGGCTCGACGCTGAAGAGGAGTGAGGCACTGAGAAATGCCGTCACGCCAAAGACCACTCTAGGAAGCCAGCCTGACGGGCCGGATGGTGGCCGGGATTCGTTCATCGACAAGCTGAGCGCCGCCTCGACGTGTATCGACCGTTCTTCAGTCCAACCAGGAATTCCTCACCTTGTGACAATCTAGTCCGGGCGCCAATCCCGACGGGCGGTGGGAAGCTGGCAGGAGAGGCGCCTACTGGGGAGGGGTATGTGGTAGTGCTGGACGCCATCGATGCGGGATGCGGCGGGTCTACCGATTCAGGCTCCAGGCGTCACCCAGATCGCCGAGCGCAGCTGTCCATAGACCAAATCTTTACGGTTGGCCCATGGCATGCACGCGACGGAGAAACGCCGCCACCATCGTCGCTGCATCACCGCGGGCCAGGTAGTACACGACTAGGATGCAGAGCCCGATGAGGATCACGACTCCGATGCCGCGAATGAATCCTCGCCGTTCGGTCAGCCTCAATGCTGCCTCCCTGGAGCCCTAGGGTGTCATGACCCTGCGTGTGTGATAGGAGTAGTGGCCGACGCTTAAGCCCACGTGCCTACGAAGTATACGGCCGTCACACCGTGCCGGGTGGCATCGCCGCCGCCCTTGCCACCGCACATGCCATCATACAGTATCCACCTGGCGCCCCGCCGCGCCTACCCATCTGTGACAAAGGTAATCATCCAGATTCCTTGCTATGACGAGGACGAGTGCCTCCCGCACGTCCTCGCCGGGGGAACCGGTCACGTGCAATCACGGATTCTCGCTGCTCTGCTCATGACCCTGGGCCTCTTTCGCCGGAGGTTGAAGCAGGTGGGGAGCGGCATGCGCCGCGGAAACACTTGACCCACCGAAGTTCCCCAGCACGCCCAGCCCGTCTCGAAGCGAAAAATCTCCTTGCGTGCTCGCTTCTGCTCGTCGCGCTGGCTTCGCCGATCGCCCTCCTCGGCGTCCGCACCGGAGATACGACAGGAGCCATCCTGGTTGCCGGCCACGCGGTCGACCTCGCGGCCGCACTGGCGATGCTCGTTCTGTGCGCCGCCGTCGGCAATCCATTCCTCGGCTCGATCACGAGAGACCAGGAACGACCTCTCGAGGGACTGATCTTCGGCCTGGCGATCGGGATCGGCATCACCGCGACCGCCATCCTCGGCGCCGCCGCCGCGCTCGGGGTTCACCGTTGGGTTCTGGCACTGACCATCGTGACGCTGGCGGCAGCGTGTCGCCGGCACGTACCGATCGTCGTCGCCCGCGTGGTGAAAGTCCCGGGGAGTTTCAGGCAGCTGGCCGGTCGCGGGCGATCGCGGCATGCCATGGTCTGGCTGCTCCTGGTGACAGCGTTCCTGATCTCGATGGCCCTGGTTCCGCCAAGCGACTGGGACTCGCTGATGTACCACCTGCAGGTCCCCAAGCAATGGCTGCTCGAGGGCCGGATATTCGTGCCCGATGGGAACGATCAGGCGGCGTTGATCGGTGTGGCCCAGATGGTATATCTGCCATTCCTCGCCATGGGAAGCTCGGCCACCCCGGCCGTCCTCAGCGCTGCCCTGGCCGTCATCCTCGCGCTGTCGGCCTTTGCGATCTGTGCCCGTTTTTGGCCGCCGCCGACGCGCAATTACATCCTGGTGACGCTCTGGGGCTCCCCCGCGATCATTCTCGTCGCGATCACGGCTCGGGTGGATATCACGGTCACCCTCTTCACACTCCTTGCGCACTACGCGCTGCTATTGGCCTGGACGGATCGCACCGGCGGGCCATGGCTCGACATTGGTGCCGTATTCATTGGCCTGGCCTTCGGCGTGAAGTATCATGGCGGGCTCTACGCCGTGGCGCTCCTTCCGTTGGTTGTTCTCATCTGCAGGCGCAATGCGAACCTCGGAAGCAACATATGGGCGGCCCTCGCCCGTTTCGGTGCCCTCGCGGCCGTGAGTGCCAGCCCTTGGCTGCTGAAGAACGGGCTGCTGTTTCACGCACCTTTCTATCCGTTCCTGTCGCCTCAGACGCCCGCAGATGGCTGGCTGGCCTCATTTCCGGCGAGCGCTACAGCAACAGGGATGATCGATCCCCGCATTTACCAGATAGGCCGATTGGCCCGTGCACCCTTCAACCTGGTCGACGCCTTCTTCTCGCCGGTCAAGGTGACGATCGAGGGTGAGGGGCGGCTTTACTGGCTGTCACCGGTACTTCTTCTGCTGCCATTGTGGTTCCTCAGATGGCGTGACCGCGTGCTGCTCGCCTTGGCCGGGCCTGCGCTCATCTATCTCGTCGCGCTCATCAG
The DNA here is from genome assembly GCA_050733015.1 of Gemmatimonadales bacterium. GTDB lineage: Bacteria > Gemmatimonadota > Gemmatimonadetes > Gemmatimonadales > GWC2-71-9 > CAVVWJ01. The sequence goes on along the minus strand of JBOHSB010000316.1, from coordinate 18,512 downwards.
TATCTCGCCCGAGACCAACCTTCGCTACCTCATTCCGGGCATAGTGCCGCTGACCATCGTCTCCACGGGCGTCGCCGTGCAATTCTCGACGACTGCCCCACGCCTACTTCAGTGGCTCACCCGCGGATTCCTGGTGATTGGCTGCGTGCTTCCGGCCCTGATCGCGATGTCCGTCATGATGCTCGTGGCACATCCCCTGGGTCACCTGATCGGCGTGACCTCCGCAAGGGCCTACCTGCGGACGTACGGCAGCTTCGATGTGCGCCAGCATGAACGCCTCGTTGAATTCTCGGAGGGTGGCCTCCCTTCCGATAGCCGGACGCTCATGCTCTTCGAGGCGCGCGGATTTTACTTTCCGACCTCGGTGATCGAGGACATTCACCTGACGAACTGGCCGTTGCTTGCCTCGAGGCTCCCCCAGCAAGGATGCCCACACGCTTCGAGCATCACCCACATTGTCGCAGGAGAGGGCTATGCGAAGCGCTATTTGAAGCGAGGGGTGCCGCCTGAAGTAATCAAGTGGGAATCGTTCACGCGGTTCGCGGCCCAGTGCCTCACGCTGATGTATGCCGATACCGCTCTCAGCCTGTACCGCTTTCGTGGTCCCGTCCAAGAAGCCCAGGCACGTTAGCCAAGCCCTCGACGCGGCCAGCGTTCTCACGGCACATCCAGTCAAGCCACAAGCGGCCCTCTGGCCAAGGAATTGCACAAGGGGTCCGGCCGGCGTCGGGTGGACAACCAGCACGCCCCGGTAAGGGGCTACGGCTCGGACGTTACGACCCGACATCTGGCATTCCGATGCACTGCTTTGCGCTTGTTTGAGGAAGCTCCGGCACTAGTTTTGAGAGGACCGCTCACACCAGTCGATGCGTCGCTGCAACGGCATTCGCCGGGGGGTCGCGCACATGCCTAAGCTCGTGATCCAGATCCCCTGCTTCAACGAAGCCGAAACGTTGCCGATCGTTCTTGCCGACCTTCCGCGCGCGGTGCCGGGCATTGATTCCATCGAGATTGTGGTGATCGACGATGGGAGCAGCGACGACACAGCTTCGGTGGCCCGTGCGTGCGGCGCGCACCATGTTGAGAGCTTTCCACGCCACCTCGGTCTTGCGCGGGCCTTCATGGCGGGACTGGAGGCGGCTCTCCAACGCGGCGCCGACATCATCGTCAACACCGACGCAGACCATCAGTACCGTGGCGAGGACATTCCCCGCCTGATCGCGCCGATTCTAGCCGGCCACGCTGAGCTCGTCGTCGGCACTCGGCCTATCGAATCGATGAACTTCTCTCCCGTGAAGCGCTACCTCCAGCGCCTCGGCAGCAGGGTGACCCGCTTCGTCAGCAACACGAGCGTCGAAGACGCGCCGAGTGGCTTCCGCGCCTTCAGCCGGGAAGCGGCGCTCCGCCTCCACGTGTTCAACAAGCATACCTATACGCTCGAGACCATCATCCAGGCGGGACAGAACGGAATGGCCGTGGCTTCGGTCCCGATCGGAACCAATCCCGAGCTCCGACCCTCGCGCCTGGTGAAGGGCCTCGGGAGCTACGTGGCCCTCCAGGTGCTCGTGATGTTGAGAGTCTTCGTGGTCTACCGTCCGTTTCGCTTCTTTGCATTCTGGGGCGTGTTGCTGTTCACGATGGGATTCCTGATCGGCCTGCGATTCCTATACGACTTCGTGACCGGGGAGGGGGCGGGAGGACACGTCCAATCCCTGATCCTTGCGGCGATGCTCATGGGCATGGGCCTGTCCCTCGGTGTGGTCGGGTTGCTGGCGGACTTGCTGGCGGTGAACCGATCACTGCTCGAGGGGGTGGACTGGCGATTGAAGAAGCTCGAGGAACGCGTCACGAAGCTGGGAAATGGCCGAGCCGGCGGGAGCTGAGATGCCCGGACCCCACGGGCGAGAGGGCGTGGCCACAATTCCCCGGCCCTCGGGGCGCCTGGCCGCCATCCAGCGCGACGTCCTGGATGTCGCTGCAGCCCTGCGATACGAGGGGTTCTCGAAGCACGACGCGCTCAATGCCCCCTGGCTGGAGCGGCTGGCCGGCGAGTCGAGGGTTGGCCGCCTGGTCGCGATCCAGGCGGTCATGCGTTGCCCGATCCATGTCCGGCCACTGCTCGGCGTACGAACGGCGCGGAACGCGAAGGGAATGGCGCTGTTCGCGAGAGCGCTGCTGGCCCGCGTCCGCCTGTTGGATGAGGCGCGGAGCGCGGAGGAAGCCGGCGCGATCCTCGACTGGCTGCTCCACAACTCTGCCCCTGGCTTTCCGAGCCCTTGCTGGGGCTATCCCTACCCGTGGCAGGACGTGGGCTTCTTCGCGCCACGACATTACCCCAACCGGGTCGTGACTAGCTTCGTGGTCCAAGCGTTGCTGGACGGGTACGAGACCTTGGGCCGGGCGGGGGATCTCGAGGCTGCCCGCCGGTCGGTCGAGTTCCTGCTCGACGCGCCCAGGACGCTGTACCAGGACGCCACCCATCGGGCGGTGAGTTATGTACCCTCCGAGGCGGTGTCGTGGAACGTGTTGGATATCTCGGCGCTGACGGGGGCGGCAGCGGCCCGCGTCGCGGCCCTCTGCAATGACGCGACGATGATGCGGGAAGCCGGGCGGCTGGTCCGTTACGTCGTCTCGAAGCAGACTCCCTACGGAGCCTGGTACTACACCGAACCGCCTTCCGCCAGCCGCATCACGCACGACAACTACCATACCGGTTTCATTCTGGATTCGGTTCTGGAGTACTCCCGTCTCGCGGAGTCAGCCGAATTCGAGGACGCCTATCGCCGGGGACTTCGCTTCTATCGCGAGCGGCTCTTCGATCCCGATGGCGCACCGAGGTTCAGATACGATCGGCGTTACCCGTTCGACATCCACGGCGCGGCCCAGGGAACCATCACGTTCGCTCTCGCGAGCTCACGGATGGGCGATGCGGCTCAAGCCGACATGTCGCGCCGGATCCTCGACTGGGCGGTGAGACGCATGTATGACACCCGGAGCCATTGGTTCGACTACCAGCACGGACGCGTGCTTCGGACCCGGATCCGCGAGCTGCGCTGGTGCCAGGCCTGGATGGCGTGGGCCATCGGGTGCCATCTGGAGCACTGCGGAGATGAGCCGTGATAGGACTGCCCGGCGCCGAGCAGTCTCTTGATCCAGCGTTGACTCTGGCCGAACGCTTTTACGTTCGGTGCCTCGGCGTTCCGGTCAATGGACTTCGCATTCGGCTTCGGCGGGTGTTGCCCGCGACCAACGGTTCCTACCGTCGGATTCTGGACGCCGGCTGTGGGCCCGGCGTGTTCACGATGGAGCTGGCAAAGCGTCACCCCCAGGCCGAGGTGTTGGGCATCGACATCGACAAGATCGCGATCGACCGCGCCGAGATGATTGCGGCCAAGGCGGGCATTCGCAACTGCCGCTTTTCGACGGGCGACGTGACGGCATTGGGCTTTCGCGAGCAGTTCGATCTCGTGGTGAGTGTGGACAACCTCGAGCACATCCAGGACGACGTCACGGCGCTACGAAATCTCAATAATGCGCTGGCTCCGGGCGGCCTCTTGGTGCTCCACACACCGGGTTACTATCGTCGTTGGCCCGTATTCCGGCGCCGCGTCAATTTCAATGTCCCAGGGCACGTTCGTCCCGGCTACCTCACTGAGGAACTGGCTGGGAAGCTCACTGCCGCCGGGTTTGATGTGCGTACCATGGCTTCTACCTACGGCATGTTGGAAACCGTTACAAACAATGTCTCCTATTGCATCACTGGCGCCGAGCGAAAGCACAAGGTTCTATACGCCGCTGTCCTGCCGTTGCTGTTGAGCATTTCCTACCTTGGCAAATTCTCCCGCCCTGAGTGGGGCGCGGGTATTCTCGCGACGGCTTCCAAGGGCACGCCGCTAACAGTGCACGCCGTACATGGGACCCTGTGATCCGAGCATACGAGGCAACTCCATGAGTAAGACGCTGATTTGCGGACGGCCAACTGGTGGCCCGGCAGCGTGAAGCAAATCATTCGAAGGGTCATCGACCCGAAGGGTCAGGTGCGAGTAATTGAGCTCCCTGAGCCCCATTGTGGCCCTGACCAGGTCCTGGTCCGAACAGAGTTCTCGCTCATCAGCTCCGGCACCGAATTGAGCACGATTGCCAAGACGCCGGTCGAGCTGGTGAAGCAGACCATCGCCGATCCCTGGATGAGAGAAGCTGTCAAGGCAACTGTGTTCGCAGCGGGTCTGCCGCAAACGGCGCGGCGAGTCTGGCAGGAAATGGTGCGGCCTCGGGAGATCGGCTACAGCGGGGCGGGTAGAGTGCTGGCCGTCGGGGAGCGGGTCGAAGGGCTCAGAGAAGGCGACCCGGTCGCGTTCGCGGCCGCCGGCCATGCGGAGCTGGTGGTCCCCTATATCAACCACATTGTTCCGCTACCCGATGCGGTGGCCCCCCAGGACGCCGCATTCGTGACCGTGGGCGGCATCGTCATTCAGGCACTACGCAGAGCAGACCTAAGATTCGGAGAGGTCGTCGCGGTATACGGCCTGGGCCTGTTGGGGCAGCTGTGTGCTATGATCGCCAAGGCTGCTGGATGCGTGGTCGTAGGCATCGATATCGAGGAGCGGAGAGTTCGGCTAGCCAAGACCTGCGGCGCCGACGTCGTCCTGAATCCGACCACGTGCGATCTGAATCAAGAAGTAAGCCGATTCACAGGAAAGCACGGCGTCGACGCCACCATCATCTGTGCCAGTTCGCGATCAGAGAAGATCGTAAACAGCTCGATGGACATCACCCGCAAGCAGGGACGAGTCGTCATCGTTGGGTACGTCAAGCTCGACATCCACCCGAAGGGTTTTCTCTACAAAGAGATCGACCTTCGCTACTCGCGCGCATACGGACCGGGTAGCTATCACTTGCCGTACGAACGGGGGAGAGTCGATTACCCGTTCGGGTACGTCCGGTGGACCGAGCGTCGCAATCTGGGCGAGTTCGTCCGGCTCCTTGCATCCGGAGCCATCGATGTGCAGCCGCTCATTTCGCAGGTGTATCAACTTACGGAAGCCCAGGCTGCTTTCTCTGCGCTGAGCGACGGGACCATGGATGGTGTGGCGGCACTCATCCGCTACGATACCGACCGAATGCCCGATCGCTCCAGGACTTTGACCCTTCACCGGCGACCCAAGCCGGCCGGTGCCGTCGGCATTGGCGTCCTGGGGGCAGGTAGTCACGCACTCGGGGTCCTTGTCCCGGAGCTGCGCTCGATCCCCGGCGTCGACCTACGCAGTATCGGCTCGGCAACCGGCAAGGACGCGACAATCGCGGCACATCTGACGACCGCGGCGACAATCACCACGGACGTCGCCGCAATGCTCAATGACCCACAGATCGACGCGGTCGTCATCGCGTCATCGCCCCGAGAGCACGGACGGCAGATCGTGCAGGCAGTCGACGCCGGGAAGTGCATATATGTCGAAAAGCCGATGGCAACCACCCTTGACGATTTCAGACGCGTCTATGGGGCCATGGAGGAGACGCCCGTTCTCTTCACCATGGGTCTGAACCGCCGCTATTCGCCCCTGGTCACACAATTGAAGGCGCTCTTGCATGAGCCAGTCCAGTCGGTGTCCTATTTCGTCAACCAACAGCCCGTACCTCCTGATCACCGAACGGTTGATGAGTTCGAAGGCGGTGGGCGGCTCGTGTCTGAGGCGGAACATTTTATCGATCTTTGCAACTTCCTGATCGGGCTCCCTCCCACAAGGGTACACGCACTGGTGCTGGGCCCCACCCCCGACGACCTGCGCAAGCTCAGCAGCTTCTCGATTACGCTCTTCTATGACGGCGCGGTCGCGAGCGTGGTATACGACGAGGCCGGGTCGCCAAGCTTTCCACGAGAGCGCGTCACCGTCAGCGGCAGAGGTCAGATAGCCACCCTGGACGATTTCGCTCGGCTCGTAGTCCACGGCAAGAAAACCGCGGTCCACGGGAGCCGAAAGAGGCAGATGGGACATCGTCAGGCCCTCACCCAGTTCGTCGCCGCCGTGCGTGGTGAGGCCAATTCGATGCTGACCTGGTCGGAGGCATCGCTCGCGACCCTATGCATGTTCGCGGCTCAGGAGAGTATCCGCAGCGGACAACCGGTTGACTTACGCTCCTTTCGAAGCTTCGTGGCCACCCCGGTCGACGCATAACGTCGCCCTTGCCTTATCGGCCTCCTGGAACGCGCGCTCGAACGAACATCGCCTCGTGGCGCTGGGCGATTGGCCTCGGATTGTTGGCGGTGCTGGTGGCCGTGGCGGGGCCGCATCGACTCGCAGCCGTGCTCACGATCGTTTCCCCATCATGGTTCGGGCTCGTGTTTGTCGGAGCGGTTCTCTGGCTGCTGCTAGGCGCCTCCAACGTGTGGCTGCTGCTCCGACGACTCGAAATGGTGCCCTTCGCACCATTTCTGCGTTCCTACCTGGAAAGCTGGCTCCTGTCGTTGCTGCTTCCCGGGCAGCTCGGTGATGCAAGTCAAGTGCTCCTCCTCAAACGAGCAGGCGTGCCCGTCGACAAGAGCGGGGCCGCCTACATATTGGACAAGGCGATCAGTCTCCTGTGGTTGGGTGCTGTCAGCACGGTCGGCATCGTGCTGTACGCGCGGTTCCCGGCACGGACCTGGGTGCTTTCGATCGTTCTCGGTGGCCTGCTGGCTGTGATCGTCGGGTGGGGCGTGGCTCGAGGGGTGCCGCACAGCAAGGGGTGGGCTGCACGCGTCAGGTCCGTGTGGACCTCCATTGTCGCGCAAATCCTGGGGTTTCGGCGCTATCCAGGGAGCATCGCTGTCAATTTCGGGCTGACCGTGCTCAAGTGGGTTGTGAACACGGCGCTCTATGTCGCCGCGTTCAGGGCTGTCTCCATCGCAATCGCCCTTGGCTCGGCCGCAACGATTCCCTTCATGAGCTCCTTGGTCGGGTACGTCCCTGTGACCGTCGCCGGTGCCGGCACCATGGAACTGACGGCGATCGTGCTTTTTGGACGCCAAGGCATCGCAGCCGCGACCGTCTTGAGCGTGTACCTCTTGCTACGGATGACCATGGTGATCGCGGCGGTAGTCACCGTGGCGGCTCTCGAGTACGGTGCGCGCGAGGAAAGCAGAGCGTGAGAATCCTGATCGACGTCCTCCACCCGGCGCACGTGCACTTCTTTCGAAACTTTCACGCCGAAATGAGCACCCGTGGCCACGAGCTCTTCATCACCGCTCGCGTAAAGGAGTGCTCCACCGAGCTCCTGGATCGATACGGCCTTCCGTATCGAACAGTCTCGAGGCAACGCTCGGGACTCGGGCTCGCTCGGGAGCTCATCCAACGCACGTACCGGCTCAGCCAGGTAGTTACCGAGTTTCGGCCGGACGTGCTGACGGGGATCATGGGACCCTCTATTGTGCTCGCTGGCAGGCTACGCCGGGTACCGGCCGTCGTCTTTTATGACACCGAGTTTGCCACCCAAACCAATTGGTTTACCTATCCGTTAGCGGACAGCGTGTGCACTCCTGATTGTTACCGCGGGAGGGTGCGAGGGCACCACCTCGCCTATCCTGGCTACCATGAGCTGGCCTACCTCCATCCGAAACGGTTTAGTCCCGACCCGGCGAAGCTGGCTGCCTTCGGACTCCGACCTGGCGATGCCTACTCAATCGTCAGGTTCGTGGCCCTGCGCGCTGTTCACGATGTCAGCGAACGCGGATTGTCGAGCCAGCAGCGGCTTGCTCTTGTCGACGCCCTCGCGAGGCACGGCAAAGTACTGATATCCTCGGAGGGTCCTCTCACGGAAGGGTTGGAGCCTCTAACGCTTCGTGGGCCTGTCGAAGACATCCACCACATCCTTGCCCATGCGCAAGTCTTGGTTGGGGAGTCCGCAACCATGGCCTCGGAGGCGGCCGTCCTGGGCGTACCAGCCGTATACATTGCGACGACCCGTCGGGGATATACCGACGACGAGGAGCAACGATACGGACTCGTTCGTTACTTCCCCAACCGAAGATTTGAAGAGGCCCTTGGAGTGATCGGGGACCTCTTCTCGAACGAACCTCCACGCGTCTGGGCGGCGAGAGCGAGGGCTCGTTTGCTCGCAGACAAGATCGACGTGACTCAATGGATGGTCGACTACTTCCACGAGCGCTTCCAGCGTACCAGTCGGCAAAAGGCGTCCTGACATGTGCCGCAGACACCGGTCGTTGCTGATGGCCCTTGCTGCCGTTCAATGCGGTCTCCTCGCCTGCGGCGAGGCTCGGTCCAATGACTGGGCTGGTTTGAGGCGGTATCGTGCGGAGAATGCGAAGCTGGCTTCGTCTACTGAGGAGCGAGTTGTCTTCTTCGGGAACTCGATTGTGGACCACTGGAGTAAGTTTTTCCATACGATGTTTCCGGGCCGCCCATATCTCGGCCGTGGTGAGGCCGGCCAAACCACAAGTCAGATGCTTCTCCGGTTTCGGCAAGATGTGGTGCGGTTGCACCCTGCCGTGGTGCTGATTCTGGCCGGCGCGAATGACCTGGGTCGGCGGTCTGAGCCGTCGGGTAGTCAAATAGCCGAAGACAATCTGGTCTCGATGGTTGAGCTTGCACAGGCGAACGGCATACGCGTCGTCCTCGCAACCGTACTCCCCGTCTATGAGTGGCCTACAAACCCCGGCTTTGTAGTGGCTGACTCGGTCATCGCCCTGAATGCCTGGATTCGACAATACTCAGCCGCCACGGCGATCACATTTGTAGACTTCCACTCGGCTCTCACCGACGGACGGGGGGGCCTGCCACCCGAGCTGTCCAGGGATGGTCTCCATCCAACGGAGGCCGCCTATCGGATCATGGCTCCGCTCGCGACCCGAGCCATCGAACATGCGCTCGAGGCGGAGCTGCCCACGTGCCCGCAGAGAGACGGTAGATCGCATACGGGCGTCCCCGCAATTCCGAGAGGTCGTGGATAGCCGTGGGAATCTCCGGTCTTCGCCTTGTACACGACCCTTGGCCGCTCAACTCGCGGGACCGTGGCGTTATCTAATCGGTTCCCGGCCTTGGATGGCCTTCGTGCGATCGCTGTCGCCCTGGTAATGGTTGGCCACGCCGGGCATTGGCTACCGCTCGGCTCGCTAGGCGTGGCTGTCTTCTTCGTGCTCAGCGGCTTCCTCATCACGGGCTTGTTGCTCAAGGAAGTCCACGATTCAGGGACGATTCGGTTGGGCCGGTTCTATGTTCGACGCTCGCTGCGAATCATGCCGGCGGCCTTCACGTTCTTGTTCGTAGCCTGGCTGATTCTTCATGGCAGCCCTGCAAACCCACCGTCTGGGGAGTGGCTCGCGAGCGTGTTTTACTACAACGACTATTACGTCGCTGTCCATCCCCGCCCCGGCACACAGATCACGCACACCTGGAGCCTCGCCGTTGAGGAGCAGTTCTACCTCCTGTGGCCCGCGTTGCTACTTTGGCGTCACCGGCGCGGAGTCACGACAGTTCGGCGTGACCTAGTACTATCGATACTTGCCGTATGGATCTGGCGTGGCTCCCTCGCAGGCGTCGTTCCGCCACACTACATGCAATTCGCTTTCGATACTCGCTGTGATTTCCTGGCTTTTGGCTGTCTGCTCGCTGTCAGCCGCGACACGCGACGTTTTCGAGGGCTGGCAGAGCTGGCACACCAGCACCGCTGGCTCCCCGTGCTCCCCATTCTCGGACTCGGTGTCCTCACAGCAGTGATGATGAGCATACCTACGAGACCGTTAGCCATTAGCTACCCGCTGGAGGGAGTACTGATCGCGCTCCTAGTCCACCATCTGCTAGCGGCTCAATGGCGCTGGCTGGATCACCCTGTCATGCGGCGGCTCGGAACTCTCTCGTACTCACTCTATCTATATCATTTGCTCGCTTCTCATCTCACGGACACATTCTGGCACGGCCGGTGGGGCGTGAGCGTTGTGGGTATGGGCGTCGCGCTGATGTTGGCATGGGCGTCCTATGAATGGATCGAGCGACCGCTTTTGCGCTGGCGCGATCATCGGTTTCCGGCCAGGGACCTGATAAGAGTTGCCCACCAGGTCGCATTATGAATGATCGCACCACCCGCGAGAGGTCGGGCCTGTGATCTGCCGGCGGGTCATATCTAGGATGACATACTCTACACGGTCGCACGACCCTCTCACTACGGTGCGAAGGTTCTGGGAAGCGCACGTGTCGGGGGCCGAGGCCCGATGGCGATTGCTCGCGGAGAAGATCGACGTGACCCAGTGGATGGTCGACTACTTCCAGGAGCGCTTCGGGCGGGCCGCAGCGCACCAGGCGCACTGAGATGTGCGGCATCGCCGGCATGCTGGGGTTCGGGACGGACGAGCTGCTCCGGTGCATGACCAACACCCTCGCTCATCGGGGGCCGGACGGTGCCTACTTCCATCACGATGGCCCGGTCCATCTCGGAAGCCGGCGCCTCGCGATCCTGGACCCCGCGGGGGGCGTGCAGCCCGTGTTCAGCGAGGACCGCTCGGTCGTGGCGATCTACAACGGCGAGATCTACAACTCGCCGGAGCTTCGAGAGGATCTGTTCCGTCGGGGGCACCGCCTGGAGACCCATTGCGACACGGAGATCCTGCCGCATCTCTACGAGGAAGACGGCATCGACTTCGTCCATCGGCTGAACGGCATCTTCGCCTTCGCGCTGTGGGACCGGCGGCGGGGCACCCTGTTCCTCGTCCGCGACCCGATCGGGGTCAAGCCGCTCGTCTACGCCAGCCGAGGAGCGACGCTGGCCTTCGGCTCCGAGGCCAAGGCGGTGCTGGCGAGCGGGCTGCTCCGGGCCGAGCTCGACGAGGCGAGCCTGCACCTCACGATGAACCTCCGGTACATTCCCGGCCCGCGCACGCTCTTCGCGGGGATTCACCGGCTTCCCCCCGGCCACATCCTCGAAGCCGACGCGACCGGTCACCGGCTTAGGTCGTATGCCACGGTCGACTGGACCCCGGACGACAGCCGGTCTGAGGCTGCGTGGGCCGAAGGCCTGCGCGAGCACATCGAGGCGGCGGTCAGGCGCCAGTTGCTGTCCGACGTCCCGCTCGGCGTCGCGCTATCAGGCGGCGTCGACTCGACCTGCCTGGTCGCCATGATCCGGCGCCAATCGACCGGGGCGCTCAAGACGTTTACGCTCGGATTCGACGAGCCGGGGGACGAGACCGAGGACGCCCGCGCCGTCGCGACACGGTACGGGACCGAGCACCATGAGATCGTCCTTCGAGAACCCGCGATGCGGCACTTGAAGGACGCCATCTACTTTACGGAAGAGCCCAAGGTGAACTGCCTGCAGCTCTTCCTGCTGCACCGTTTTATCGGTACCCACGTCAAGGTGTCGCTCTCGGGTCTGGGTGGCGATGAGCTCTTCGCGGGATATGACTTCTATCGCTACCTTCGAGTCCTGCGTTACGCGAGGGCAGTATCGCCCAGCGCGCTCATGAGGCGGGCGGTCGAGCCGCTGTTCGGCCGCTTCGCCTCGGCCCTCAGCGGGCTGGCGCGGCCCGGCCTCGATCAATACGCACGCGAGCTCGAGTGGGTCGGCTCGCCTCACGACGGTGCTCGCTCGTACCTGCTGCTCCGCAACGGGTGGGACTCTAATCCCTCCCTGCTGAGCCGCGTGTACACCCGCGAGTTCCTCGACAGACTCGCCCTGCGCTGCCGAGACGCCTTCGAGCCCTACTTTGTGAACCGGCAGAGCGTCGAGGGAGCGGCGCTGCGAGCCGAATTCGACACCAAGCTGGTGAACGACCTGCTGCACAACGAGGACACCATGTCCATGGCCCATTCCGTGGAGAGTCGGGTACCTCTCCTCGACCTCGAGCTCGTCCGCTACGCCGCGCGAATCCCGGATCGCGTCCGGTTCGGCCGGGGCCCGAAGGGTTTTCTCAAAGCCGCGCTCGCGGACATCCTCCCGGCGGAAACGCTGCGGAAGCGCAAGTGGGGGTTCACGGTCGACCCGGTCGAGCAATACAAGAAGGACCTGCGCGAGGTGGCCCTCGAGCTGTTGACGCCGGAGCGACTGCGGCGCACGGGGATCTTCAATCCGGGCTTCGTTCGTGACGTGCTGGCCGCGCGTCCGCAGCAGCGCCTCCGCTGGCACTACTTCATGCTGTGGCAGATGGTGGGGTTGGAGCTGTGGCACGAGGCGTTCCAGGCATGACCTCGTCGGCGGAGCCAAGGGTCACCCTGAGCGCGGTGCGCCAGTTCTGGGAGGCGCACGTCAACAACGAGTACTATGCGCCCGGTCACGATCGCGGGTCGGCGTCGTACTTCGAGCAGATCGAGCGCCGCCGCTACCGCTGGCACTACCACCTGGTAGAGCTGTTCGCGTCGCTGCGCGGAAGCCGGGGCCGGCTGCTCGAGGTGGGGTGCGGCATGGGACTCGACAGCGTTCAGCTGGCGCGCTGCGGCTTCTCAGTCACGGCGCTCGATCTGACGGAAGTAGCGGTGGGACTCGCGAGGCAGTTCGCGGAATACAGAGGCGTCAGTGTTGATTTTCTGGTCGGCAACGCGGAGCAGCTCGAGTTTCCGGACAATTCCTTCGACGCCGTCTACTCATTCGGGGTATTGCATCACACTCCTGACATCCAGCGCGCCGTGGCCGAGGTGCATCGAGTGCTGCGCCCCGGTGGAGCCGCTTACGTGATGCTATATCACCGCAGGTCGATCGTCTACGCCGTCCACCGACTGCTGCGGCTGCCGTTCGAGTCGCCCCGCGATCTCAAGGACGAGTGTCCCGTAGTCCAGACGTTTACGAAGGATGCCGCCCAGCGACTGTTTCGGGACTTCGCCAGCCTGTCGGTGCATGCCGACTACCCCTTCACCTACGGGTTCCGCTTCGTCACCTTCTGGATTCCCAAGGTCGCGAAGCGAATGTTGGGTCGATTGCTCGGTTGGCACCTGATGATTCACGCTACCAAATGATCCGAGCTCGGTGTTCGTCGCCGGTCATCTCGCTGTCGCTGAGGTGGCGCTCGCAGCCCCCCGCTGAGAATTGCGGCTCGATGTAGATTGGGACCAGGACAGTTGGCCACTCGACAAGAACCGCAGCATACTGAGGGCACTACCGAATGGGTGTAACTGGAAGCGTGGCCGACATCACGGGGTCGTGGTACGCGTATCTACCCTACGGGTTGCGGGTGCTACTCCTGGTGCTCGCGGCCGCCTGGTTGGCCCTGCTGGTGCACGAGCTCGGTCACGCCTTGATGGCGCGCCTCCTCGGAGTCCGCGTGTGGAGCGTGTCACTGGGACGCGGCCCTGTGCTGTGGGAAGGTATGATCGGGCACACCCGCATCCGGGTGGCCCTGTTCCCAATTCATGGCGAAGTGCGGTTGTACGATGGAGATGCGCAAGGAATCGGGTACGAGGATGCCGCGTCCGGCGGCATGCGATTCGAGTGGCGCAGCGGCCAGTCCTGGCGCGCCCCTTTGATCACGTTCGCCGGGACGCTGGGGAACCTGCTCGCGGCGAAAGTGGTGATCGCCTTGTGGGCATCAGGCCCTCGACCGCACCCGCCGATCTTCATGTGGATGACAGCGGTATTCTTGGTCAACGCTTTCATGCTGCTCAATCTGATGCCTCTCCGCGGCTTCGACGGTTGGCGAATCGCCACCCACGCGGCGGCCTGGCGGCGCCACACGGCGGCCACGTCTCCAGGCCGGGAGCAGCCGGCCCACCCGTGGCCCTTCGCTTCCTCGCTGCGGATCGCGGCCATCGCCCTGCAACTGGCGCTGGTCTCCGTGTTCTTCGACGGAGCGGCAAGCGCAGCGATTCTGCTCGGAGCACTTGGGGCGGAGGTGTTGAGCGCCTCCGAATACGCCTTGGCCTGTCGGACCATCTCCAGCTATTCGCCCTCCAACTAAGGGTTGTACCCGATGCTGAGACTATTCCATCATGCGAGCGGCATCCTGGTCATGGCCGTTGTCGTCCTGCCGTTGATGGCCACCCCGGTTGATGCCCAGTCGACTGCCGATTCGACCAGAGGCACCGCTGCCCCCAGGGACTCGTCGGCCGCCGGCTACGGCGACAGTAGCAGGCTGGCGGGAGTGGATACGGCGCGTGGGACACCACCAGCGGACACGGCACGCCGGACCTCCTCTGACTCGACCAGTTTCAGCCTGCCCCAATCAGGGATACCGGCGGACTCGGTGCTGTCGGTCACTTGCCGCTCCATGCGGGCGGGTAGCGTGGCCCCTGGTCTGCTCCTGGTGCTGTTCAGGGATTCCGCAACGGTGAAGGACCGTTCAGCGGCAGTGGCGCGGGCGGGCGGCGCAGTGGTTAGTGAGGCTCCAGGAGGGGGCGAGTACATTCGGCTCGCGTCCGACTCGATGTCCTCGCGCACGCTGGCGGATCAACTCGTCCTGGACCCGGCCGTGGCCACCGTCTCGGAGCGCACTTGCCCATTGGGCCCCTGAAGCAGCTAGTGGCGCGATTGAGGCAGTGCCCTTGACGATTGAGCCTGAACGGTGACCCTGACCCCGGCGGATCCATAGCCCGCACCCGGGGAATGAAGGCCGCGGTCACCTGGCCGCATCCTCGGCCTGGGAGGTAGGCCTTCGGCCGCTCAGTGCAGCAGCAGCCCCAGCGAGGTGTACGTCCCCACCTGCTCCCCGTGGTACCACAGCTCGAGCGCCACCACGTCGCCGTAGTCGTAGGCCGTTCGGTACGCCCGGTACAGCCGCTCGAGGTGATAGGCCAGCGGCACGTGACGCTCCAGGGCGGTCTCGCCCAGCATCAGCGCTACCCGCCCCTTGCCCACCTCCCGCATCGCATTGGCCAGCCCCAGGCGCCGGAGGTCGTGCACCGCCTCCTGCAGTTGGGGGCTGACCAGCAGCCCTGGGCTGGTGGCGCAGACGGAGGTCGTGTCGGTGCCGCCATCGGTGCCGGCAGTGGCGCAAGGCGCCGGGAAGGCAGGCGGCGGCGGCGCAGGCTCCGGCTCTTCGTCGGCGGCGCTCTTGCCTGCGGCACACCCAATCAGGGCGAGCCACACGAGGCACACCAAAGGTAGCTGCCCAATCGGTCTCATAAACTCATGTATCAGCGGGGGAACCGCGGACGAAGTCACACTCTAACCTAGTCGCTGGACTGCATTTCCGCGCGGGCTGCCCAAGTCGTCCGCCGCGCATCGGTGGCGCCCGATTCCGATCCTAACGCCCTCATCCAGCCCCCGGAAAGGCGACCCCTCGGACCCCATGCTGCCTCGCCGGATCGCGTACCTTCAACGGGGATTGTACCGAATCTTATACAAGTTGCGTACCGCCACCGACCCGGAGCGTCCTGACCTAGGACGGCCGGGCACCGATCGGACGGGTGCACACCGCCCTTTGGCCCGCTGCCAAGGGCGGCGGACCGCCTCGAGGGGACCTCGCGGTCTAGCAGCGGTCCCCTCCAACTCCGACATCGGCCCCCGGCGGAAGTCAGGCGTCGATCCCACGAAGTCGAGCGAACCTCGCACATAGCCGGACGCGGTCCGCCAGGTGACCCCCGCACCCGCTCGACGACCGTGGCGAGGGTTGCCTCCTCGTCGTACGCAGCGATGATGACGGACAGGCGAAGGTCGCCGGCCACCAGTGCTCCCTTCGACGCCCAGAGACGCCATGGCAATGGGGTTGCCTATGTTGACACGCGGGCTGGCTCCGCGAGGCCGTTGAACGACGTCGCGACGTTCCCGAACGATGCCGCTACGTCCTTGAACGACGCCGCGAAGTCGATCGTACATCCCGCGCGGTCGATCGGCGCAGCCGCTCAGCCGACCGCCGAAGCCCCGCAGTCGAGCGTCGAACACGCGCGGTCGAGCGTCGGAGCCGCGCGGTCGAGCGTCGGAGCCGCGCGGTCGAGATCCGAACCCGCGCAGCCGGGGTTTAGCCCGCGCGGCCATCGATTCGTGGCCGCGAACTGGTCGTCCGGAGCCGACTAGGGGCCGTTCAAAGGAGAGCCAACGAGGCTCGCGGCGAGGCGGTTGGCGACCTCAGCCACCCACCCCGCTAGTACATCCCCCCCATCATCACCCGGCTCCCCACCACCCCGATGAGGAAGAACAGCACGATCGCCACCAGGATCACCACCACCGTGTACGCCCCCGCCTTGTCCGCCGGCGACTTCATCAGGATCGGAAGCCCCACGTACAGCAGGTAGATGCTGTACAGGCCGAGGATGCCGAGGATCGAGAGCCCCGGCACGATGGCGAAGATCGCCGCCAGCCAGGCTGCCGTGCTCGAGTAGGCCGCCACCTTGAGCGCCTGCATCCGGTTGGTCGTGCCCCCGAACGACGGCGCCAGCATGTCGATGATCATGGCCAGCACGTACACCCCGACCAGGGCCAGCACGTAGCTCACCACCGCGCCCACCAGCGCCCGCCCGATCGGCGTGCGGTAGGTGACGCCGCTGAACGGTACGTGCATCCCGATCAGGGAGAAGCCGATCACCCGCGCGATGGGCCCGATCGCGGCGAGCGGAATGATGTACTTGGTGTACAGCTCTGCCGTGGTGGTGGGTTCGGCGTCGATGACCTGCCACTCCGGCTTGGGAGTGAGCAGCAGCCGTTTGGCGCGCTCGACGAGGTTCATCGGCTCTCCTTGGGTGTGCTGGTACCGTCCGGCGGGAGCACATATACTGCCGCGCCGCGCGGGGTTGGACAAGGGTGGGTGGTCGGGAAACCTGCCGGGGGCGGGCGGCGTAGGGGCCGGGAGTGGAGTCACCTGCGCCAGTCCCCCCCGTGAGTCACCCCGAGCCAGGCCTCAGGATGACTCCACTCCTGTATCCCTTCCCTATCGGTCCCGGAGAACACGTGCGGCTCACCCGATCGATCGCCCTCGTCCTGCTCCTCCCCGCCCTGGCCTGCAGTCCGTCAGCGCCCGCGACCGGCGGCCCGACCCCCGCCGCCAGCTCGCCGGCCATCACTCCTGGCGACCTCCGCACCCGCCTGTCCATCTACGCCGACGACTCCATGCAGGGCCGGAAGGCCGGGACCCCGGGCAACGTGCAGGCGACGGACTACCTCGCGGCGGAGGCCAAGCGGATCGGCCTCGAACCCGCGGGCGACGGCGGCGGGTACTTCCAGACCATCCCGCTGCAGGAGCGCTCGCTGGTCTCCGCCGCCGGCGTGCGGGCGGGCGGCGTGTCGTTCACTCCCGGCACCGACTTCATCGGCCGCGACCAGGGCGTCCGGGCCCGGCCCATCGACGGCGTCGCCGTGGTGGACGCCGGAACGGTGGGCGACTCGACCCATCACTCGGCGCCGCCCGCCGCCGCCTTCGCCGGGAA
This sequence comes from Gemmatimonadales bacterium, assembly GCA_050733015.1. Lineage (GTDB taxonomy): Bacteria > Gemmatimonadota > Gemmatimonadetes > Gemmatimonadales > GWC2-71-9 > CAVVWJ01. The sequence goes on along the minus strand of JBOHSB010000316.1, from coordinate 1,239 downwards.
GCTGGTGGTGGTCCGGCCGGTGCCGCCGGCCGATGGGTCGCCGGGCGGCCTCGTGGCCCGGGCGGTGGTGACCCAGCAATTCATCGGCGCCGCGGGGATCGCGGTGGCCTCGCTCGACGCCATGAGCAAGAGCGACCGCCAGGCCCTCATGGCCACCGGCGCCCAGCTCGCCAAGATGGACGCGCCCGAGCAGCCGGCCTTCATGTACGTGAGCGGGAAGATGGCCGACGCGATGCTCACGGCCGGTACGGTCCAGGGCACCATCGCCTTCATGGACGTGCCCGCGCCGTCGCCCGCCCGGAACGTGGTGGCCATCCTTCCCGGCAGCGACCCGGCGCTCCGGGGCCAGTACGTCGCGGTCGGCGCCCACAACGATCACGTCGGCATGGCGCCCGCGCCCGAGGACCACGACTCGCTTCGGGCCTGGAACACCGTCATGCGGCCGCGCGGCGCCGAGAAAACCCCGGGCACGCCGACCGCCGAGCAGACGGCGACCATCGCGCGGATGCTCGACAGCCTGCGGAAGATCCGCGGCCCCCGGGCCGACTCGGTGTTCAACGGCGCCGACGACGACGGCAGCGGGTCGGTGAGCGTGCTCGAGATCGCAGAGGCGCTGGCCAAGTCGCCCGAGCGGCCCAAGCGCTCCATTCTGTTCGTGTGGCACACCGCCGAGGAGCTGGGCCTGCTCGGCTCCGACTGGTTCACCCGCCACCCAACGGTGCCGCGCGACTCGATCGTGGCCCAGCTCAACATCGACATGATCGGCCGCGGCCGCGCCGGCGACCTGCCCGGCGCGGGGCCCGCCTACGTCCAGCTGCTCGGCTCCCGCCGGCTCTCGACCGAGCTGGGCGACTTGGTCGAGAAGGTCAACACCGACGATAAGCACGGGCTGGTCTTCAACTACGACTGGGACGCCAACGGCCATCCGGAGAACGGCTACTGCCGGAGCGACCACTACATGTACGCCCGGTTCGGCATCCCGATCACCTTCTTCACCACCGGCGGCCACCGCGACTACCACCAGCTCACCGACGAGGTGCAGTACATCGACTTCGACAAGATGGCGCGGGTGGCGTCGCTGGTGGAGGACGTGGCGCTGCACGTGGCGAACCTGGATCATCGCCTGGTGGTCGATAAGCCGAAGCCGGATCCGGAGGGGGTGTGTAAGCAGTAGGCGGAAGGATGGAAGGACGGAACGACGGAAGGACCTGATGTCATCCCGAGCGCAGCGAGGGATCT
>JBOHSB010000315.1:0-3101 GCA_050733015.1 Gemmatimonadales bacterium | reverse complement strand
GCGAAGGGGGGCATGCGCCGGCCTATGCGCCCTTCGCTTCGCTCAGGGTGACTCCCGGCTCAGGGTGACTCACGCCCATGCAGGGCCATTGCGCCGCGCGCCCCCGCCCGCCATGGTACGGCGAATGACCGAGACCCCTGACCGCACCGCGCTTCCCAAGGTGACCCGCCGCCTGCTGCCGTTCCTCTTCGCCCTGTACATCGTGTGCTTCCTGGACCGGGTCAACGTCGGCTTCGCCGCGCTCCAGATGAACCAGGACCTCGGCCTGAGCCCGGCGGTCTACGGCTTCGGCGCCGGCGTGTTCTTCCTGGGCTACGTCCTGTTCGAGGTACCGAGCAACCTGGTCCTGTCGCGGCTCGGCGCGCGGGTGTGGATCGCCCGGATCATGATCACCTGGGGACTGCTGGCGTCCGCCATGATGTTCGTGCGTGGCCCCGTGAGCCTTTGCGTGCTCCGGTTCCTGCTCGGTGCGGCCGAGGCGGGGTTCTTCCCCGGGATGATCTACTACTTGAGCGGGTGGTACCCGGCTGCCGAGCGGGCTCGCGCGGTCGCCCGGTTCATGATCGCGATTCCGGTGTCGGGCGTGATCGGCGGGCCGGTCTCCGGCGCGCTGCTCCGGCTCGACGGCTGGCTCGGCCTCGACGGCTGGCAGTGGCTGTTCCTGCTCGAAGGGCTGCCGGCCGTGGCGCTCGGCGTTCTCGTGCTCGCCCGGCTTCCCGATGGCCCGGACGACGTCGATTGGCTCACCAGCGAGGAGCGGGACTGGCTGGAGCGGCAATTGGCCGCCGAGCGTGAGGAGAGCGGGCGACGCCACGCTTCGGGCGTGCGCCTGGCGCTCGGAAGCCCTACGGTCTGGCGGCTGGGCGTCCTGCTCCTCCTGTGCAACGCGTTCGGGGTGTACGTGCTGGGCCTCTGGCTGCCGCAGATCGTCCGGGAGGTCACCGGCCTGGGCGACTTCCGGGTCGGGCTCGTCACGGCCGTGCCGAATCTGGTGGCCACGGTCGGCATGGTACTGGTCGGGGCGCACTCGGATCGGACCGGCGAGCGGCTGCTGCATGTGGCCGGCTGCGCCACGGCGGCGGCGGTGGGATTCGTGGCGAGCGCGTGGCTCCACTCGCCGGTGGGGGTGGTGCTGGCGCTGTCGGTGGCCGCGGCGGGCCTGCTGTCCTCGCACGGCCCGTTCTGGCCGCTGCCGTCGTCGTTCCTGAGCGGCAGCGCGGCCGCGGGCGGGATCGCCTTGATCGCCTCGATCGCGAACGTGGCCGGCTTCCTCGGGCCCTACGCGACCGGGCTGCTGCGGGGTACCAGTGGGGGCTATGGCGCTGGCCTCATGGTCCTCGGGCTCGTGTCGCTCGCGGGAGCGGCCATCGCCGTCTGGCTCCGGCGGGATTCCGTGCTCGCGCCCCAGCCGCCCACATCGTAGGCCCGGAGTTCACTCCACCGTCTGCCGCCCCGCGCGCTCCGCTCCCGCCGCGTCCAATGCGTCGCGCACCGTGCGCGCCAGCTCGGTCGGCGTGAACGGCTTCTGCAAGAACGGACGCCCCTCGCCCAGCATGCCCCGGCGGATCACGTCTTCGTCGCTGAAGGCCGAGGTGTACAGTACCGGCATGCCCGGCCGCAGGCGGGCCAGCTGGCTGCCGAGCGCGCCCCCGCTCATCCCCGGCATGACCACGTCGGTGACGACCAGGTCCACGCCCGCCTCCGGATCGTTGAGCAGCCGGAGCGCCTCAGGCGCGTCGCGGGCTCCGTGGCAGGTGTAGCCGAAGGTCCTGAGCGCCCGCACGCCGAGGGCACGCACCAGGTCCTCGTCCTCGACCATCAGGATCGTCTCCGTTCCGCCGACCAACGGCGAGGGCGGCTCGGGCTCGACCGCCGGCGCGACCTCGGCGGGCACCTCGGGCCAGTACACCTGGACGGTAGTTCCGCGTCCCGGCTCAGAGTCGGCCCAGACGAAGCCGCCGCCCTGCTTGACGGAGCCGTACACCGACGCCAGCCCGAGGCCGGTGCCGCGGCCCGGCGGCTTGGTGGTGAAGAACGGCTCCCAGATGCGCTGCAGCGTGGCGGCGTCCATGCCGTGGCCGGTGTCGGTAACCGACAGCATGGTGAACCGGCCCGAGAGCTCGCGCTCGCCGGGACTCAACTGCGTTGCCCCGGTCTCGATGGTCACTCGGCCACCCTGTGGCATCGCGTCGCGCGCGTTGAGCACCAGATTCATCACGATCTGCTCCGCCTGGCGCGCGTCGGCGTACACGGCGCCCAGGGCCGGCGCCAGCCGCAGCTCGAGCTCGACGTTTTCGCCCAGAATCGGCGGCAGCAGCGCGTGCGCGTGGTGGATGACGCTGTTGATGTCGAGCGCGCGCGGCTGGGTCATCTCGCGCCGGGCGAACGCGAGCAGCTGGCGGGTGAGCCCGGCGGAGCGGGTGGCGGCGCGGGTGATCTGGTCGACGTCCGAGCCCCGGGGATCATCCGGCTCGAGGCTCCGGGCCAGCAGGTCGCTGAACCCCAGGATGGCGGCGAGCATGTTGTTGAGGTCGTGCGCGATACCGCCGGCCAGCCGCCCGACCGCCTCCAGCCGGAGGCTTTCCTGGAGATGGGCCTCGGTGCGGCGGCGCTCGGTCAGGTCCAGCACCACTCCGGTGAAACGGCCCGGCGAGCGGCTCGAGGGGTCGGTCACGAACCGGCCGAGGGCCATGATCCAGTGGACGCTGGCGTCGGGCCAGACGACGCGGTACTCCGCCGAACAGCCCGCGCGCTCCACCATGGCCCGATCCCAGCGCTCCGACGCGACCTGGCGGTCGTCGGGGTGGATCGCGTCGAGCCACCGGGTCCTCGAAGGCTGCTCGTCCGCCCCGATTCCGAACAGGGCCTTGGCGCGGGCGTCCATGGCCGTCTCGCCGGTCGAGAGGTCGTACTCCCAGGTACCAAGCCCGGCCGCCTCCAGCGCCACCTCGAGCGCATCCTGGTTCCGTCGGAGCTGCTCCTCGACATCCTTGTTCGCGGTCAGGTCCCGCACCCGCCGGGCGTAGCCTAGCAGGCGTCCCTCGCGGTCGTGCACGCTGGAAGTCGAGAGGGATCCCCAGAAGCGGCTGCCGTCCTTGCGC
>JBOHSB010000314.1:0-12200 GCA_050733015.1 Gemmatimonadales bacterium | reverse complement strand
GGCCCGAGCCTCCCGACACCTTCATCCGGACCGGCGTCGTGTACTACCTGGTTCCCGACATCCTGGCCGCACACTCGGCGATGCTCGCACGCGGGGCCACGTTCGTGGACCCGCCCCGTGTCGTGGCCCGCCTGCCGGATCACGACCTCTGGATGGCGTTCTGCCACGACTCCGAGGGCAACCTGCTCGGCCTGATGAGCGAGGTCCGGCCGCCGGCGGCATGACGGCTCGGGTCCTGACCCGCCTGCGGCGCCTGTGCCTGGCGCTCCCCGAGGCGCATGAGGTGGAGGCGTGGGGAGAGCCGACGTTCCGCGTCCGCAACAAGCTGTTCGCCATGTATGCCGCCGCCGGCAATCATCACGGCAACGGCCGCGCGGCGGTCTGGTGCAAGGCTGCTCCGGGCAACCAGCAGCTGATGGTGAAGGCGGCGCCGGAGCGCTTCTTCGCGCCGCCGTACGTCGGCCCCAGCGGGTGGGTGGGCGTCTGGCTCGGCGCCGGGACGGATTGGGACGAGCTGGCCGGACTCCTGGCCGACGGATGGCGGCTGGTTGCTCCCAAGCGACTCGTCGCGACCATGACCGAGCGGAGAGAGTAGAGCACATGGGTGAGCGGGTAATCGGCATCGGCGGGATCTTCTTCAAGGCGCGCGACCCCGAGCGCCTCCGGGCTTGGTACCGCGACCACCTCGGGCTCGCCGTCGACGAGTGGGGCGGCGTCTATTTCGAGGGCCACACTGGAAGTCCCGCTGGACGCCGGGCTGGCACCGTGTGGAGCGTGTTTCCCGAGCACACCGACTACTTCCGTCCGAGCACCGCGCCGTTCATGATCAACTACCGGGTCGAAAACCTCGACGAGGTACTGGCGGCGCTTCGCGCGGAAGGGTGCCCGGTGGACGATCGCATCGAGAGCTCTGAATTCGGCCGGTTCGGCTGGGTGTCCGACCCCGAAGGCAACCGGCTGGAGCTGTGGGAGCCGCCCCCCACGGCGGGGAGATCGAGCGAATGAGATGCGGGTTGGCCCGACGAGCGGCGGGCTTCGGTCTGCTCGCGGCCGTCGCGTGTGGCGGCGGGCGTCCGCCGGCGTCCCATGATGGTGGCGATCCGGCTCCCCCGGGTGATCCCGCGCACTCATCCGCGCGCGAGTCCGGTGGCGCCGCGCCGTCGGCCGGCGCCGCCCTCCGCGATCCGGTGCCGCTCTCGGCCTCGGTCGTGGTCGGTGGCTCGACCGCGACGTTCAAGGGAATGGGGGAGTGCCACCACACCACCGTCGCGCAGAGACCAGCATGAGCCCGCCCAATCCGGATCCCACACCCGCCCCCAACCCCGTTCCCGCCGACCCGGGCGATCCTTTCATCCGCCTGGCGCGGCTGCTGCCGGAACACGCCGACCGCTATCCCGGGCTCGACGCTGGCGCCTGGTATCCGGCGGCGAGTCTCGCGGCCTACTACCAGTCGTGGCTGGCGCGCCATCCGGCGCCGCGCATCGGCGCGCCGCTGCGCGGGCTCGACACGGCGCACTTCGAGTTTCGCGGTGGCGTCCCCCGCGGGGACCCGTGGGTCCCAGGCCGGTCGCCGGACGATCGGCGGTCACCCGCTTGAGCCGCCGATGACCGAGGCCGAAGCGCAGGAGTTCGCGCAGCAGTGGATCGAGGCGTGGAACAGCCACGACCTCGAGCGGATTCTGAGCCACTACGCCGAGGACGTCGAGGTCACCTCGCCGCTGGTCGAGGCCGTGCTGGGGCCGGGCCAGATGATGGTGCGGGGTAAGCCGGCGCTCCGGGCCTACTGGGGAAAAGCCCTCGTCCGATTTCCGGATCTCCGCTTCGTGCTCTTTCGCGCCTACGCCGGCTCGCGGAGCCTGGTCCTCCACTATCAGAGCGTGCAGGCGCTGGTCGGCGCCGAGTGCATGGAGCTCGACGCCGACGGGCGCGTGTGCCGCGCTCTGGCCCACTATGCCCTCGGCCCCGATCCCGTCGCGGCCTGAGCTGGTCGTCTGTGATCTCGCCGGCACTACCGTGCACGATCGCGGCGAGGTGCCGGCCGCGTTCGAGTCGGCGCTGCACGAAGCCGGGCTGGGGTTCGATCCTGCCGAGGTCGGCGCCTGGCGCGGTGCCTCGAAACGGGAGGTCGTGGGTCGTCTGGTGGCTCGCCAGGATCCTGGGAACGGGGACCGCGCCGAGCGCGTCTACGCCCGGTTCCGCACCCTGCTGCTCGAGCGGCTGGTGGGCGCGGCGCCGTTGTCGCTCCCGGGCGTGCACGAGACGCTCGCCGGCCTCAAGGCCGACGGCCTCGCCGTGGCCGTGACCACCGGCTTCGACCGGGAGGTGGTCGAGACGATCCTGGCCGGCGTCACCTGGAGCGGCCTGCTCGACGCCTGGGTGTGCGGAGACGACGTGCCGCGGGGCCGCCCCGCGCCGTTCATGATCTTTCGGGCCATGGAGCGGTGCGGCGTGGAGGACGTCCGTCGGGTGGCGGTGGTGGGCGACACGCGGCTCGACCTCGAGGCCGCCTGGAACGCCGGCGCAGGCTGGCGCATCGGCGTGCTCACCGGCGCGCACGACCGGGCGACGCTGGCCGCGGCCCCGCACACCCATCTCTGCGAGGCCGTCACGCGCTGCCCGGCCTCTGGCGTCAGGTGATGGTCTGAACGCTCACCGCCGGCGGCGTACGCAGCGTCTGGAGCACCACGCAGTACCGCTCGGTCAGCTTCTCCAGGGTGGCGAGCTGCTCAGCGCCGGCGTCGGTGTCGAGCATGAACTGCAGGCGGATGGCCCGGAACCCCACCGGTGCGTCCTTGGACACACCCAGCGTCCCCCGGAAATCGAGATCGCCCTCGGCCCGGACCTCGCCGCCGCGCACCGGGATCGCGAGGGCGGTGGCCACGGCGCGAAGGGTCACGCCGGCGCACGCCACCAGCGCTTGCAGCAGCAGGTCGCCGGAGCAGGCCTCGAGCCCCGTGCCGCCGGTGGCCGGATGGAGGCCCGCCTCCACCAGCGCGCGGCCGGTATCCACGTGGCAGCTGATGGCCGTCTCATCGAGCGCGCCGGCCGCCTTCAGGGTGACCATCGCGCGTTCGGGCGCAGTGCGATACGCTTCCTTCAGCGGGGCCTGCAGGGCTTTCAGCTCATCGGACTGCACAGCGTGCTCCGTTGGCAGGTGAACTCGAAGGCTAGACCTGCCCGCCGCCAAACGCCAAGATCGCGGAGGACGCATGCATTTCGACCTGGCTGACGGCATCGCGGTGCTCGAGCGCACGCCCCGCGTGCTGCGGGAGCTGCTCGCCGGGCTGCCCGAAGGCTGGATCGGGGCCACCGAAGGCCCGGACACCTGGTCGCCGTTCGACGTCGTCGGCCACCTGATCCACGGCGAGCGGACCGACTGGATCCCGCGGCTCGAGATCATTCTGACCGAGGGTGAGGCGATGGCCTTCACCCCGTTCGATCGCTTCGCCCAGTTCGAAGCCTCGCGGGGCAAGACGCTTGAGGAGCTGCTCGAGACATTCGCCGTGCTTCGCGCCGGCAGCCTCGCGCACCTGGCGTCGTTCGGGCTCACCTCCGCCGACCTCAAGCGGCGCGGGCGCCATCCCGAGCTCGGGCCGGTCACCCTCGAGCAGCTGCTCGCCACCTGGGTGGCGCACGACCTGAGTCACCTCGGCCAAATCGCGCGCGTCATGGGCAAGGCATACACGGAAGCAGTGGGCCCGTGGGCCCCCTACCTCCCCATGCTGGGCGCGAGAGGCGCCTCGGTCTGACGGGTCGAGCCGGCGTGAGGACATGGGCCCGCTACGGAGTGGTCCTGGCGGGGGGCTTCATCGCGGGGAACCGTGCCGTCGACGTGGTCGAGGCCTGGCGCCACTGGCGCGAGCTCGCCGTCAGCGACCCGTCGGCGGCGGAACTCTACCAGACGACGTTCTGGCTCGATCTGGGGATCGCCGCGGTGAGCGTCGGCCTCGCCTGCCTCGTCTGGTGGCTGTTGCGACCACCGGCGGGTGCGCGGCTTCCCTAGCCGCGGCGGCGCGGGCATCTTGCCCTGACCGGCCGTCCATCGCTTACGAGGAGGGTACCGAGGTGCGTCATCTCCTGGTCGGAATCGCCGCGCTCGCGGCGTGGGCGTGGCCCGGCGGACCCGATGCCCGCGTCACCCAGGTAGCCTGGCTGGCCGGCTGCTGGGAGCTCAGCGCCGGCGGCCGCGTCGTCGAAGAGCAGTGGACCCGTCCCCGCGGCGGCCTCATGCTCGGCCTCGGCCGGACCGTCCGGGGAGACTCGCTGGTCGAGTACGAGCAGGTGCGCATCTTCGAGCGCGGCGGCCGCCTGGTGTACGGCGCCAATCCCTCCGGCCAGACGCCCGCCGAGTTCGAGAGCACCCAATTATCCGACTCGGCTGTCACCTTCGAGAACCTGGGGCACGACTTTCCCCAGCGGGTGATGTATCGGCGTCCCACCGCCGATTCGCTGGTCGGGCGGGTCGAAGGCATGAGCCGAGGCAAGCTGCGTGGCGTGGAATTTCCCTACGCTCGGGTGGCGTGCCCCTGAAGGCCTCGCGGAAGGAGTGACGATGACGACCGGGCTGCCGGTACGGGTACCGATCGACGTGCTCGCGTCGGCTGGGCAATGCTGTGTGGTGCCGCGGGGGGTGGAGCACCATCGGGTGGCGGAGGCGGAGTGCTGGATCGTGCTGATCGAGACGGTCACCACCCGGCACACCGTGGCACGCCCTGCTCGCTCCGATTCCGCGCGAAGCCGTGCCGTCCCGGAAGGCGGTGGGAAGCCCCGAGGTGGCGGCCTCGCCCGAGGGGGCAGCCATCGCCGGGTGGGAGCAGGTCACGCTGGAGCTCAGCGCCGGCCGAGCCGGCCTCCGGAACCTCTTGGTCGTGCTCGATGCCACGGCACGCCCCATCGCCGCGTCCGACCACGTGCTGTTCTGGTCGCCCGGTGACGGGCCGTCCGTCCCGGCCCAGATCGGCCAGGAGAGCATCGGCGGGCGGCTCGAGGCGGACGGATCGTTCACCGGCACCTGCTGGCTGGTGACCGGCCCCGAGCCGGAGGCTGACGAGCCGCCTCAATGGGACAGCGCCCACCGACCGCCGAGTGCCACCGAGATCGCCGCGCTCCTGCGGCTCGTGGCCGAGCTGCTCGCGCGATCCCCGTGACCGTCGCCATACTTCGGACGCGGGGATGACGCCGGTCCCGGGCGCGCCCGTCGGGATCTACACCAAGCGATTCACCGTGCCGTCCGACGCGATGGACCGTCAGGGCCACGTGAACAACCTGGCATACGTCGCCTGGATGCAGGACGTGGCCATCGAGCACTCGGCGGCCGCCGGGTGGCCCATGGAGCGCTACCTCGCCCTGGGCGCCGGCTGGGTCGTGCGATCGCATTTCGTGGAGTATCTCCGGCCGGTGGTCGCCGGCGAGCGGATGGCGATCCACACCTGGGTCCCGGAGTTCACCCAGCGCTCGACGCCCAGGCGATACTTCTTCGTCCGGGAGGACGACCGGCAGCTGGTGGCGCGCGCGGAGACCCGCTGGGTGTTCGTGGACCTCTCGACTGGACGCCGTCGCCCGCTGCCCGGCGAGCTCGTGGCCGCGTTCGAGCCCGTGCCGGACGAGGCCGAGGTCCGCCGGAGCGCGGGCGTCGCGCCGTAGCGCAGGGCTGTCACCCTCTCGCCTCGGATCACCCGCTGCCCGCTCACCTCCCGCGCATGGATCTGACTCCGCGACCACTGGAAGGCCCCAACGTCCGGCTCGAGCCGCTCGGTCTCGGCCACATGGACGGGTTGTGCGAGGCCGGGCTGGACCCCGAGCTCTGGCGGCTCACCGTCTCGCAGATCCGGACCCGGGCCGACATGCAGGGGTATGTCGAGGAAGCGCTCGCGGACCAGCGCGCGGGCATCGCGCTGCCGTTCGCCACCGTCTGGCGGGAGACCGGCCGCGTGATCGGCAGCACCCGCTTCGGCAACGCCAGCCCGCCCAACCGGCGGGTCGAGATCGGGTGGACCTGGCTGGCCCGGCCGTGGCAGCGCACCGGCGCCAACACCGAGGCGAAATACCTGATGCTGCGGCACGCGTTTGAGCGCTGGGGCTGCATCCGGGTGGAGCTCAAGACCAGCGCGCTCAACCAGCGCTCTCGCGCCGCGATCCTGCGCATCGGCGCGCAGGAGGAGGGCATCCTCCGGCACCACATGATCAACCAGGACGGCTCGCTGCGCGACTCGGTGTTCTTCTCGCTCCTCGCCGACGAATGGCCCGAGGCCCGGCGCCGGCTCGAGGCCATGCTCGCCGCGCACGGCGTGCGCATGGCGGAGCCTGCGTGAGCGCGCTGCGCCGCGTCTGCGTCTTCTGCGGGTCCAGCAGCGGCCGGGATCCGGCGTACCGGCGCCTCGCCGAGGCGCTCGGACGCACCCTCGCGGGGCGCGGACTCGGCGTGGTGTATGGTGGCGGCCGGGTCGGGCTCATGGGAGCGCTGGCGGATGCCGCGCTCGGCGCCGGCGGCGAAGTCATCGGGGTGATCCCACAAGCCCTGATGGATCGCGAGATCGGCCACCGCGGCCTCAGCGAGCTCCGGATCGTCGGGTCCATGCACGAGCGCAAGGCGCTCATGGCGGAGCTGGCCGACGGGTTCGTCGCCCTGCCGGGCGGCATCGGGACGCTGGAGGAGCTGTTCGAGGTGTGGACCTGGGCCCAGCTGGGGCTGCACCGCAAGCCGTGCGGCCTCCTCGATGCCGACGGCTTCTTCCGTCCGCTGGTGGAATTTCTCGATCATCTGGTGCGCTCGGGCTTCGTCCAGTCCGCGCATCGGGGCATGCTGCACACGGCCGAGTCGCCCGAGGCGCTGCTCGCGGCCTTCGCGGCCTACCAAGCGCCGCTGGTCGCGAAATGGGTCAATCCGGCCCAGGCGTGATCGCGCACATCACGTGGAGAGCGGGAGGCGCACCGGAATGGATGAGACCATGACGTCGACGACGTTTACCCTCGACGGCTATCAGATCGTGCAGTCGCTCGGCGTCGTGCGGGGCGTGACGGTTCGCTCCCGCTCGCTGTTCGGGAACCTCGGCGCCCGGATCGAGACCCTGCTGGGCGGCCACATCTCGATGCTCACGACGCTGTGTGAGCGCACCCGGTCGGAGGCGTTCGATATCCTGCTGGCGCATGCGCAGCGCCGGGGGGCCAACGCGGTGGTCGGCATCCGCTACGATGCCACCGAGATCATGTCGGGAGTCACCGAGGTGCTGTGCTACGGCACCGCGGTCGTGGTCGAGGCGGTCGGCGGCCAATAGCTCGCACCCAGGCAGCGCCCCTCGCACCACGCCCCAAAGGCAGGGCAAGCCAAGGCCGGCGGCTTGCGCGGCCGGCCGTGCCCCTCACATTTCGCCCCGTTGCCCGGTCGGTACCTGTCCCACGCTCTTCGGAGTCATCCTGATCATGTCTCTCGGCATCCTCCTGGTTCTTCGCCTCCTCCACATCGTCCTCGGCGTCTTCTGGGTCGGCGCCGTCGTGTTCATCGCCTTCTTTCTCATCCCCAGCATCCGAGCCACCGGCGCCGCGGGCGGCGCGGTCATGCAGCGGCTCACCTCCCGGCTGATGCCCGTGTGGCTCATGGGGGCCGGCGTGCTCACCGTGCTCTCCGGCCTCGCACTGTACTGGCACGACAGCGCCGGCTTCAGGTCGTCCGGCTGGTTGGGATCGGGTCCGGGTCGAACCTTCGGGTTCGGCGCCGTCGTCGCGCTGGCCGCCGTCGTGATCGGCATGGCCGTGAACAGCCGGGCCGCGAAGCAGCTCGGCGACCTGGCGGCCCGGGTCCAGGCTGGGGGGCGCCCGCCTTCGCCCGACGAGGCCGCCACGATGCAACGCCTTCAGGCTCGGCTGGCCAAGGGCGCGGTGGTCGCCGCGATTCTGCTGCTGTTGGCCACGGCAGCCATGGCGGCCGCGCGCTACACCTGAGCGAGCCGCGAGAGGGGGACGTTCCGTCTCTTGCCCCACTTCGCTATCGCCTGCACCTTGCACCGTCTCGCTTCATTCTAGGAGCAGGGCATGGCTCACCTGCGCGAGGTCCGCGCCCTCACGCTCGACGCCGCGAAGGCGATGGCCGCGGCCGCGGAGCGATTCGCCCTGCGGCGCGGCTGGACGGTCGCCGTCGCCGTGGTGGACGGAGCCGGCGGCCTGATCCTGTTCCATTGCCTCGAGGATACCCAGCCCGGCAGCCAGGACATCGCCGTGCTGAAGGCGCGCACCGCGGCCCGGCTGCATCGGTCCACGAAGGCGCTCGAGGACGGAATTGCCGGCGGGCGGCCGGCGCTGCTCACCCTGCCGGACGTCGTCGCGCTCGAGGGCGGCGTCCCGATCCGGGTCGGCGGCCGAGTCATTGGGGCGATCGGCGTGAGCGGGATGGGCAGCGCGCAGGATGGAGAGGTCGCGGCCGCCGGCCTCGCGGCCCTGGAGTCCTGACGGTGCCAGGCCTCGGCGGACGTCCCTGGAGCGAGTGGATCACGCGCTATGGCCGAAGCCACCAACATCCGTTCAACCGGTTGTGTCACACCATCGGCATCCCCCTGATCGCGGTCTCGATTCCCCTGGGGGTCGTGGCCTTGGTTGAGCCCGGCCTGTGGCGCCAGGCGCTTGCGCTGTTCGCCGTGGGGTGGGGATTCCAGTTCCTCGGCCACGCGTTCGAGGGCAAGCCCCCCGAGTTCATCCACGACTGGCGGTTCCTGCTCGTCGGCATGCGCTGGTGGGTTGCCAAGGTGCGGGGGCGCGCCTGACGCCATGCTCACACTGCTGACGGACCAGACTTACTTCCCGCACGTGCTCGCCGTGCTGCTCGTGGCCACGTGGGCCCTCGCCATGGTGACGCGGCCCGCGGGCTTCTACCGGCCGCGCGCCCGCGGGCTCGTGATCGTCCCGCTGGCGGTCGCCCCCTATCTGAGTCCCGGGCTCGGGCTCGCGCTGCTCGCGCTCGGGCTGCTGGTGGTGTGCGCGAATCTCGATCAGCGCTGGCTCATCTTTGCCCCCGAGCGTCGCCGCCGCTCCATCGATCCCGATCCCGGCGGCCCAACCGGCCGCGCCGCCGGGGTCGCGTCCGGCCTCTGCTTTCTGCTCGGCGGGGTCGGGCTCATGACGCTGAGCGCCGGCGGTCCCGCCGCGTGGACCTGGTGGATCGGCGCCGGCACCGCGGCGCATGGGGTGTTGATCGCGCTCACCCGCATCCGCGGCCTGCGGGATTTCGGGCCCTGGGGCTGAGGCCTCGAGGTCGGCCCAGTCGAGCTCCATCACTCCGGCCTCGGCATTTCTGGTCCACCTCCGCGCGCCGGATAACAACATGAGCCTCGAGATGCGCTCCCAGTGCGAGCGATGCCAGGCCAACCTCGCCCAGGGGGATCTCGCCTTCATCTGCAGCTTCGAGTGCACCTTCTGCCCCACCTGCACCATGCAGATGGGCCAGCGCTGCCCCAACTGCGGCGGCGAGCTGGTCCGCCGGCCTCGCCGGGGCGACGCGTAGGCATGCGCCTGCTCCCGATCGCGGCGCTGGCCGCGACCGTCGCGCACCTCTCGGACTCGACGGCCTCCGCGCAGAATCCGGCGGCGCTGGCCGCGGTCGATCGGTATGTGCGGCAAGAGATCGGCCGCGAGCGAGCGCCCGGCGTGTCGGTCGCGATCGTCCGCGATGGCAAGGTGATCCTCGCCCGCGGTTACGGTTACGCGAACCTCGAGCTCCACGCCCCGGCGACCGACAGCACGGTGTATCAGTCCGGCTCGGTCGGAAAGCAGCTCACCGCCGCCCTGATCCTCCGGCTCGCGGCTGCTGGCAAGCTCGGGCTCGACGATCCCATCCGTCGCCACCTGCCGGAGGGCCCTCCCGCCTGGGACAGCATCACCGTCAGGCATCTTCTTACCCACACCTCGGGCATCGGGGAGTACACCGACAGCGCGGTGAACTTCCGGCACGAGTACTCAGAGCAAGAGCTGGTGAAGATCGCGGCCGGACTGCCGTTGCTGTTCCGGCCCGGCGACCGTTGGAGCTACAGCAACACCGGCTACCTCCTGCTCGGCGCCATCATTCACCGCGTAACCGGCGTGTTCTACGGTGATCTCCTCCGGGACGAGGTCTTCCGGCCTCTCGGCATGGGGACCGCGCGGATCATCTCGGAGTCCGACATCGTCCCCAACCGTGCGGCCGGCTACGAGCTCGAGAACGACTCACTGCGCAATCAGGAATGGGTAGCACCCAGCCTGAACACCACGGCCGACGGCTCCCTCTACCTGACGGTGCACGACCTGGCCCGCTGGGTCATCGGCTGGGACGCCGGACGGGTCCTGACCGCGCAGGACCGCCGGGCGGCATGGACGCCGGTGCGCCTCAACGACGGCGGCACGTTCCCCTACGGCTTCGGCTGGGACCTGAGCGAGCTCCGCGCCGAACGGCGGATCGGTCACACCGGTGCGTGGCAAGGCTTCCGCACCAGCATTCAGCGCTTCCCCAGGTTCGACCTGACCGTCATCGTGCTCGCCAATCTCGCCGAGGCGCACCCGGAGGCGATGTCGCTCACGATCGCCGGCCTCCTCGAGCCGAAGCTGGTTCCACCCCACCGGCTGCCCGCGCCGCTCGCCGGCCCGCGGCCTCCGATCCCGATCGAGGACCTGCTCCGCCGGCTGGCCGACGGCCGCGACTCGGCGCTGGTCACCCCCGACCTGCACCACTTCCTCGGGCAGACGGAACGGCACGACTGGCAGGAGGCCATCGCCGACGTGACGGGGTGGACGGCGCTGGGTTGCGAGCGGCCGACGGATCACCCGATGAGCCGCCTGGGTGCCGAGGTCGCGTGGCTGTGCTATACGCGCGGCGAGGGTGCCTCCGGCCGCACGGCCGTCACGGCCCTCTACACGGCCGATTGGCGTGCGCTGGACGTCGAGAGCTACCGGTACTGACACGGAGGGCCAGGTGTTTCGTATCCTCTGGCAGTTCGAGACCACGGCCGCCGAGTCGGCCCGGTTCGTCGAGTCCTACGGCCCTTCCGGTCCATGGGTCGTCTTCTTCCGCCAGGCGCCCGGCTACCTGGGCACGGACCTGTTCTCTTCGACCGCCGCTCCGCTCCTGTTCCTGACGCTGGACCGCTGGGAGAGCCGAGCCGCCTACGAGACCTTCCGGCGGGAACGGAGCTCGGACTATTCGGCCATCGACGCGGCCTGTGAGGGGCTCACCACGAACCAGCGGTTCCTCACGGCCTGGGAGGATTGACGCGGCACGCAACCTTTTCCGGGCCGCCCTCGTCCAACCGGGGGGTTACCCGCATCGCGTCCAGCCACGAGCGAGCCATGGACAGTCTCCTGCAGGACATCCGCTACAGCCTTCGCCGGCTGCTCAAGAGTCCGGCCTTCACCCTCATCGTCATCCTCACGCTGGCCCTCGGCATCGGCGCCAACACCGCGATCTTCAGCGCGGTCAACGCCGTCCTGCTGCGGCCGCTGGGCTACGGGGACCCCGAGCGCCTGGTCACCATCGAGCACCTGTATCCTTCGCTGGGAGGGATGAAGGCGCCGGTGTCGGTGCCCGGCTTCCTGGACTATCAGCGGCAGGCGCGCTCGGTCGAGTCCATGGCGGTCGAGACCGGCTGGGCGGCCAATCTCACCGGCGAGGGGGAGCCCGAGCGGCTGCAAGGCGCGCGCGTGACCGGCCGATTCTTCGGGACGCTCGGGGTGCCCGCCGAGCGAGGGCGAACCCTGCTCCCGGGGGAGGACAGCGCCGGTCGTGAGCACGTGGCGGTGCTCAGCCACGGCCTGTGGCAGCGGATGTTCGGTGGATCCCCGGGCGTCGTAGGGCGCTCGCTCTCGCTGAACAGCGAGAGCTATCAGGTCGTCGGCGTCATGCCCCGCGAATTCCACGACGTGCAGAACCGGAATGTTGAGCTGTGGATTCCGCTCGTGTTTCGCCCGGACCAGATGGCCGACGGCGAGCGCACCCACGAGTTCCTGAACCTGGTGGCGCGCCTTCGGACCGGGGTGCCGGTGAAGCAGGCCGCCGCCGAGATCCGGACCCTGGCGGAGCAGCTCAAGCGACAGTACCCCGATGCGTATCCGTCCGACTGGAGCCTGCTCACCACGCCGCTGGCTCGGCGGATGGTGGGCGACGTGCGGCCGGCCCTGCTGGTCCTGCTGGGCGCGGTCGGCTTCGTGCTTCTCATCGCCTGCGCCAACGTGGCCAACCTCCTGCT
>JBOHSB010000313.1:0-12728 GCA_050733015.1 Gemmatimonadales bacterium | reverse complement strand
GGGCGCGCGCGCGCGCCGCCCTGGTTCCGTAGCCCGCCGGACGGCGGGCGATGCCCGCTGCCCGGCGGATGTCAGGGCGACGGCGGGTCACCGCGGCGAGATCGCACCGGGAGAGGCGATCCACGCGCGGCGCGCGCCAGCGACTCTCGATCTCCCGCTCACGCAAGGGAGCATGACATGCTGTTCATCTTTGCCCTGCTGCAGGCGGCGGTTGCGGGCGCGGACAAGGGCTACGGCCTCATCGGCGCGGGCCTCGCGGCCGGGCTGGCGGTGGTGGGTGCCGGCATCGGCATCGGCCAGATCGGCGGCCGCGCGACCGAAGGTATCGCCCGTCAGCCCGAGGCCACGGCCCGGATCCAGACGGCCATGATCATCGCGGCCGCGCTGGTCGAAGGCGTGGCGCTGTTCGTCGCGGTGATCGCGTTCCTCATCCAGGGTAAGATCACGTTCTAGGCTCGAGCTGCCCGGCGCCGGGGTGACCCGGCGCCGGCTCGCGGGACAGGGAGATCCACATGCTGCACGCGGCACTCCTGGCGCTCCAGGAAGAGCACACGCCGGGCCCGTTGTCGGTGGACCCGGGGCTGATGATCTGGACCATCATCGTCTTCGTGGCGCTGCTGCTGATCCTCAAGCGGTTCGCCTGGCCCGCCATCCTCGGCGCGGTCGAGGCGCGGGAGCAGGCGCTGGAGCAGCAGCTCGCCGAAGCCGAGCGGAGCCGGGCTGAGGCGGCCAAGCTCCTCGCCGAGCACAAGCAGCTCATGAGTGAGGCCAAGGCGCAGGCGCACGCCATCGTGGTCGAGGCGCGCCAGCTCGCCGAGAAGGAGCGGGCCGTGGCGATGGAGAAGACCAAGCAGGAGCAGGAGGAGCTGCTTCAGCGCGCTCGGCGAGAAATCGCCACCGAGCGCGACCGCGCCGTGACGGAGCTTCGCCGCGAGGCGGTGGACCTGTCGCTCTCGGCGGCGTCCAAGCTGATCGGCGAGCGGCTGAGCAACGAGACCGACCGGAAGATCGTGACCGAATACCTCGCGTCACTGGACGCCGGCCGGTGAGGTCGGAGACGGTCGCCCGCAACTACGCCGAGGCGCTCTTCGCCCTCGGCGAGCGGAGCGGGCAGTCGGCCGGGTACGCGGACCTCATCGACGCGGTGGCAGCCGCTATCGAGACCACGCCGGCGGTCCAGGCCGTGCTCATGTCGCCCCGCGTGCCCAAGAGCGCCAAGGCGCGCCTCCTCGCCGCCGCGCTCAAGGATGCCCCGCGGGAGTTCGTCCTGTTCCTCACCGCCCTGATCAAGCGCGGCCGGCAGATGCTGCTGCGCGAGGTCGCGACCCAGTACCACGCGCTCCTCGACCTCAAGCTCAACCGGGTGCGCGCCGGCGTGACCCTGGCCCGCCCGGCCGATCCGACGCTCCAACGGACCATCACCGAGGCGCTGAGCCGCCAGCTCGGCAAGGAAGTCATCTCGTCGTTCTCGGTCGATCCAGGCATCCTCGGCGGCGCCGTCGTCCGTCTCGGCGAGCGGATCCACGACGGCTCGATCAGGCGGAGGATGGTGAAGCTGCGGAGGCTGTTGCTGGCGAAGTAGGTCGAAGGACGGAAGGATGGAAAGACGGAAGGACCCAACAGACGCTCGCGGCGGTGGAGGCGGTCGCTGGATTAGAGGAAGGGCGAGACGCCAGCGCGTCCCGCCCTGTTTCGTTTCTCCGATTTGCATTATCCCTACGTTCCGTCCTTCCGTCCTTCCGTCCTTCCGTCCTTCCGTCCTTCCGTCCTTCCGTCCTTCGTCACGGCAACGGCCGCAGATCCGGCTCCGCCCACTCCGCCCGGGCCGCCGCGGACTTGAGCCGCGCCTCGGAGTAATGGCGCAGCGGCAGGTCACGCGCGCCCAGGCGCTGGTAGACGCGATTGGCTCGCTCCGCCCAATCTCCCCGGGCTGGCTCGGCGTGTACGTGGTGGGCCACCACGCGCATGTAGAAGCGGGTGATGGTCTCGTGATAGCCGCGGGTGGGTGTCGTGGGCACGCCGTGAACCTGGTTGAGGCGCAGGATGCCCGACCGCATCCGGTCCAACGCCTCCGCCGGCGAATGATGGGAGGCGTACCACAGCGCCACCGTGAGGTGGGCCCGGTGGGTCCACTCTCCCTGGGGCAGCGTGCCGGCCTCGAACCTGGTCACCAGATCGGACACCTCGTCCGCTGTCGTCCAGGAACGGTCGGCCGCGGGTGCGGGCGCCGTCATGCCGCGTCCGCCGGCCGGCGCCGCTCGAGCGCCCGCGCAGGCCGCGACTGCGCCGCTACGGGCCGCGCGGCGAGCTGAATCCACAGCACCGAGCCCAGAATCAGCGCCATCGCCGCGAGCATGCGGCCGGTGATCGGTTCGTGAAGGACCAGCCAGCCGAGCAGGACCGCCACCACCGGGTTCACATAGGCGTAAGTGCCGACGACGGCGGCGGACCCGTTCTCCAGCGCGTAGCCGAAGGCGGTGTACCCCACGATCGAGCCGATGGCGATCAAATACGCCATCGCCCACAGGCCGGACCCTTCGAGATGGAATCGTGGCGCCTCGCCGATGGCCAGCCCGAAGACGCAGAGCAGCCCGCCGGCGATGGCCATCTGGGCCGCCGCCGCGGCGTACGGGCTCACGCCGGTCGTGGGATTCCGCTTCCAGTAGATGCTGCCGAGCGCCCAGGAGGCGCTGCCGAACGTCAGGGCGATCGGCCCGCGCAGGTCGGCCGAGGCCAGCTGGTGGGGGGTGATGCCCGCCAGCAGCGCGGTGCCGAGGAAGCCGATGGCCAGGCCGACGCCGAGCCGCCAGGTAAGGGGCGTCTTGCCGCCGGGGATGACCGCGTCGAACAAGGCCGACCAGAGCGGCATGGCGGACACCAGCACGCTGGCGATGCCGGAGGCGATGTACTGCTCGGCCCACACGACCATCGCGTTCGCGCCGCACAACAGGAACACGCCGGTGATGGCCAGCGTGCGCCAATCCCGCGCGCGCGAGGGGAGCCGGATGCCGAGCGCGGTCACGATTGCGCCGAGCAGCAGCCCGGCGGTGAGGAACCGCACTCCGGCGAACAGGAACGGCGGCAGGTGGGCCACGCCGATCCGGATGAACAGATAGGTCGAGCCCCAGACCACGCACACCAGCAGGTAGGCGATCAGCGCCTTGCCACGCAGGCCAGCCATGTCAGTCGATCTCCACGGGTACCACGCCCGCCTTTTCGAACACGCTCGACAGCACAATCGTGGTGCGCGTGCTGGCAGAGAGCCCGGGCTCGCGCAGGGCACGGATGATGCGCTCGAGCGCCTCGAGCGAGGGCGCGGCGACCTTGAGGATGAAGCAGTCGTCGCCGGCCACGTGGTGGCATTCGAGCACGCTCGGATTGGTCTCCAGCGCGCGCACCGCGCGCTCGGCCTCGTGGTGATCGGATGCCGGATAGCGCACGTTGACGAAGGCGGTGATGGGATACCCCGCCTTGGCTCGGTCGATCCGGGCCGAGTAGCCCAGGATGTGGCCACCCTCTTCGAGCCGCTTGACCCGCTCCATGACGGCGGGCCGCGAGAGGCCGACCTCATCGGCGAGGGCCTGATAGCTGGCGCGGCCGTCAGCGGAGAGGAGCTGCAGGAGGCGGCGGCTGATGGGATCGACGTCGACCACGGTGGGCTCCGGAGCCAGGGTCGCCCAAATGTACGTTTTCCAGACGAATCGTCAATACCGGAATCATTTTCGTGACTAATAGCAGGAGTAGGTACTTGACGCAGAGCGAATGGTACGCCAAACGGCGTATCTGCTTACATCGAAGCCACATGCTTCGCCAGGGCCGTTCGGCCCTCCATCTTCGGCGCTTCGGGCTGTGTGATCAGGAGGGACGACACTGCCGCCAAGAAGAAGGCCCGGGAAAACAAGTCCCGGGCCTCAGGGTCAGGATTGCTGGAATCCGGCTCTGTTGCTGCGGACTACGTCGCTGGCCACGACCGCCGCGTGCAGGTCCCACGCCGCCTTGGCAATCAGCCCATACTCCTTCTCTTTCGGCGCCTGCGCCGACTCACCGGTGCGGCCAGCAAAGATGATGGCCGCCATGATGGCTACTACGTCGGTTGGTTCTCCCGCCATTTCCCGCTCCTGGTCGTCGGATGATCCAAGATAAGCCCTGGGACCTCGAGTCACGGCCCACCGACGCCTGAACCCACGAGTGAGGGGGGCGGCGACTCGGGCTGCCCACCCACTCAAGAAAAAAGGCCCGGGAGCGCTAGTCCCGAGCCTTCCATCTCCGACTTGCGGAGTCCATGCCGGCAGCCTCAGCCGCTGGGCTCCAGCAGGCTTCCGTCCAGCACCGATCGAATGACCCCGAGCAGGTCGTCGACCTGAAACGGCTTGGCGAGGAGAGGGCCTGGCAGGGTGTGGGACCCGGGATAGCCGGAGATGAACACGAACTTGCAGTTCGGCTCGTGGGCCGCGATCAGCCGCGCGAGGGTCTCGCCATCCATGCCGGGCATCCTGACGTCGCTCACCACCAGATCGATGTGCACCGGAGTGCCCCACAGGGTCATGAGGGCCTCGGAGGCATCGGCAGCCGTGAGCACCTCGTACCCCTCGCTCTGCAGCATGCGTGCGGTCAGGCTGCGGACACTGTCCTCGTCTTCGACGACCAGGATGGTCGCGCGCGGGGAACCGGCCGGTCGGAATGCCATAGGGATCTCTGAAGGAAGTGCAACTACATTAGTCCGCCCATACCCGCCGCGATATGGGCCGTACGACCTACCCGACCGCGCTGGCCACGGCCGGGCTCGCCCGGTGAAATGTGAGCCCCATCACCCCAGCCGGCCCGCCGGACCCTAGCTTGTCACTTGTCAGTACGCCAGCGTACGGAGGTCGGGTGGTTCCGTTCGATTCAGGGTTGCCGCTTTCCTTGACCACCGTCCTCGTGGTGGACGACCGCCGCATGGCTCGGAGGATCGCCAGCCGCATCCTGAGCGAGGAGGGGTACCGGGTGCTCGAGGCGGACGGCCCCGATGAGGCCATGGAGGTCCTGGCCCAGGCCAGGGGCCGCGTGGACCTCGTTCTGCTGGACATCGTCCTCCATCGCGGCGACGGCGTCGCCCTCGGGCGTCAGGTGCACGCCGAGTGGCCCGACCAGACTCTCCTCTATATGTCCGCCTTTCCCGCCGAGGTCATGGCGCAGTACGGCCTCGAGACGCTCGACGTACCGTTCCTGGCCAAGCCGTTCACCCGCGCCGAGCTGCTGGCCAAGGTGACCGAGGCGATGACGCCCGGGAAGCCCGGCTCCGTCGCCCGCCGAAGCATCACGGAGTCCTAGCGCCCTACCAGCTTGGGGGTGGACGCGGCCTGGTCTATGTTTCCGGCCGATGTCCACTCGACGCCCCCACCTCCGTCTGTCGAGCCCGTGATCGTCCTCCCGTTGCTCGCCCTGCAACAGGCGCTGGCCGAGCCTCGAGTGCCCGCCCGCCCCTACTGGCAGCAGGAGGTCGCCTACGCGATCACGGCGCGGCTCGATGAGCCGTCGGGGGTCCTGAGCGGCAACGAGCGGGTCGCCTATCGCAACGCCTCGCCCGACACGCTGACGACGTTCGCGCTGCACCTTCACCTCAACGCCTTCCGTCCGGGCTCCCGCTGGGCCGACGCCGATTCGGCCGAGGGCCGGCGCCGCTTCAACGACCTGCACGAGCCGGACTTCGCGTTCAACCACGTGCGGGCCGTCCGCATCATGGGCGAGGCGGTCGAGCCGGTGTACCCGTTCGCTCCCGACAGCACGGTGGTGCGCTTCACTCTGCCGCGTCCGCTTCCGCCCGGCGACTCGATGACCGTCGAGATGGGCTGGGACGCGCGCCCTTCCACGGTGCCCCGGCGCCAGGGGCGCGAGGGACGGCGATTCGACTTCGCCCAGTGGTATCCCAAAGTGGTGGTGTACGACCGGTACGGGTGGGAGGAGCATCCCCTCTATCCTGGCGGCGAGTTTTACGGCGAGTTCGCCCGCTACACGGTGGACCTCGACGTGCCGAAGGATCAGGTGGTCGGCGCCACCGGCGTGCCGGTGTGCGGCGATCCGGGGTGGGAGCGTGCGAACCGGGCCCCCGACCGGCCGGTCGAGTACCAGCGCGACTACTATGGTCCCGACACACCCTCGGCCGACGGGTGCGCGGGCGCGGAGCCCGGCCGCAAGCGGATCCGGTGGTACGCCGAGCGGGTGCACCACTTCGCCATGTCGCTCAACCCGGCGTATCGGTACGAGGGCGGCCACTACGGCGACGTGGCCGTCCACGTCCTGTATCAGCCGGGTGACGAGAAGACCTGGGGCGGCGGCGTGGCGGTCGAGCGCACCCAGACGGCTCTGGCCTGGCTCGACCGCCTGTATGGGCCGTTCGGCTGGCCCCAGATCACCAACCTGCACCGGATCGAGGGCGGCGGCACCGAGTTCCCCATGATGGTGCACGACGGCTCCGCCGATCAGGGCCTGATCGTCCACGAGGTCGGCCACAACTACACGATGGGCCTGCTGGCCAACAACGAGTGGCGCGAGGGGTGGCTGGACGAGGGGTTCACCAGCTTCCAGACCAGCTGGTTCTGGGAGACGATGGGCCGCGAGTCCTACGCCGGGACCGAATCCCAGGTGCTCCAGCTCGACCTGGACGACTACTCGGAGCCGCCCAGCCTGGTGTCGGAGGATTACCGGGACTTCACCTCGTACCAGATCGCGATCTACACCCGCGGCGAGCTGTTCTTCCACCAGCTCCGCGCCATCGTGGGCGACGCGGCCATGCACCGCATCCTCCGCACCTTCTACGAGCGGTGGAAGTACCACCACGTGGACGAGGCCGCGTTCCGCGCGGTAGTCGAGGAGGTCTCGCACCGCGACCTGTCGACCTTCTTCGCCCAGTGGCTGCACGGAACCGAGCTGTACGACTATGCCATCGGCAAGGTGCGGAGCCGGCGTCAAGGCGACGGCTACGTGACCCGGGTCGAGGTCGTGCGGCGGTCGCCGGGACGGTTCCCCCAGGACGTCGCCGTGATTGCCGCGGGCGACACGGCCGTGGCCCGCACGGAGGGCCTCGCCGAGCGCGAGTGGGTCGAGATCCCGACCCGGACCAAGCCCAGGTCGGTGCTGCTCGATCCGCTGGTGCGCTCGCATGACTGGAACATGCTCAACAACCGGCGCCAGCTCGGCTTCTCGCTCGAGCGCCTGTTCCTGCCGTCACCCGCCACCGACGTCTACCTCCACCGGTACTTCAGCACCCGGGTCCGCCGCGACCGGTTGACGCTGGGCCTGGCCCCGGTCGCGTGGTACAACGACGCCGGCGGACTCACCCTCGGCGTGCGGAGTCGGACCGACTATCTCGGCCGCTTCGAGCAGAACGTGGCCCTGCTCACGACCGGAACCGGACTCGGGGTGGACGACGACGCGCGCGACGTGGATCTCTGGCTTCGCACCCGCAACCCCGTGCTGCTGCGGGCGCCCAACCTGTCCGAGACCCTGGACATCTTCCGGGTGGAGGGGCGCTATGGTGCGGCGCTCGCGGTGGAGCGGAGCCGCCGGGCGCACCTCACCTTCGGGCCGACCTGGTCCCAAAGCCTCACGATCCAATGGGTCCACCCGGACGATTTCCGCTACCTCGACCGTGGCTACTACGACGACGTCGGCACGGTCGAGCTCGCCGTCGCGAGCGGCGTCACCACCCGCACGGGCCGGTGGCAGCTCGGGGCCCGGAGCCGGCTTGCTTACGGGCTCGCGTACAACCGCGACGGGCTCGCTGCCGCCGGCCGCGCGCCGGATCAGTTCTACGAAGGGATCACGCTCGAGGGCACCGCTCGGCGAGCGCTGGGCTCGCGCTGGGGACTTGGCGCGCGGCTCTATCTGGGCTTCGCCGGCGGGGACGACCTGCCGGCCAAGCAGCGCCAGATCTACGCGCAGGGCGCCGACCCGCTCGAGCGGCTGATGAATCCGTTCCTCCGCTCGCGGGGCTCGTTGCTCGAGGGCGAGGACATGAACTACCAGCTCCCTGGCGGCGGCGGCGTCCGCGGCATCGACCCGCGGGTCTCGACTCGCGGCCTGGTGGCGCTGAACGCGGAGCTCGAGCGTACGATGATCGCGCGGCCCACGGCGCGGCTGTTCTCGCGGGTGGCCCTCGCCGCGTTTGCCGATCTGGCCCAGGGCCTCGAGCGGAGCAGGGACTCGACCTCCACCGGCCGGATCCGGTTCCTTGGCGACGCCGGGATCGGGCTTCGCGCGGAGCACAGGATCGGCGACACGCGGTTCGT
Organism: Gemmatimonadales bacterium; assembly: GCA_050733015.1. Lineage (GTDB taxonomy): Bacteria > Gemmatimonadota > Gemmatimonadetes > Gemmatimonadales > GWC2-71-9 > CAVVWJ01. Next base: position 4,458 of record JBOHSB010000313.1, on the reverse strand, counting down.
CACGCGGCTCGATCTGCCGCTGTGGGTGAGCCGGCCCGAGCTGGCGCAGGACCGGTCCGCAGGTGACGATGAGCTCGCGTTCCGCTGGGTGTTGAGCTTCGAGCCGGAGTTCTAAGGAGGGCGGAAGGACGGAAAGGCGGAAGGACGGAAGGCCGGGAGGACGGAAAGCTGGACGGCGCGTCATCGCGGGCAGATGTCGTCATCCCCAGCGCAGCGAGGGCGCGCGCGGTCTCGCCATTCTTCGGCGTCACCGCCGAGCCTATATTTCCCCCGCGCACCGATCGATCGTCCCACCCGCTGGAGGATTTCCGTGCCCGATGTGCCGTACCGAGTGGACAAACCCTGGGGCTATGAGCTCGTCTGGGCGCGCACGGACCGCTACGTGGGCAAGATCCTGCACGTGAAGGCCGGTCACATCCTCAGCCTGCAGTACCACAACCTGAAGGACGAGACGATGCACGTGCTCCGCGGCGAGCTCATCCTCCGGACCCGACCCGGGACGGAGCTCGAGTCGCGCGCGTTCAAGGCCGGCGAGTCCGTCCGCGTTCCGGCCAAGCTGGTCCACCAGATCGAGGCCGTAGTGGACAGCGACGTCCTCGAGGCATCCACGCCCGAGCTCGACGACCTGGTTCGGCTCCAGGACCGCTACGGAAGGGGCTGACATGCAAGTGATCATCCCGCTCGCCGGGAAAGGCACTCGTCTCCGGCCCCACACCCATCTGACCCCCAAGCCTATGCTCAAGGTGGCGGGGCGGCCGGTCATGGACTGGGTGATGGACCGGCTCGACGGCCTCGACGTGAGCGAGCTGATCTACATCACCGGGCACCTCAAGGAACAGGTCGAGGCCTACGCGCGCGCGCGCTATTCGATACCCTCGCGCTTCATCGAGCAGAAGGTCCAGGACGGCACGGCCGGCGCCGTCAACCTGGCTCGGCCCTTCGTGCACGAGCCGGTGCTCATCATCTTCGTGGACACCGTGTTCGAGGCCGACCTCACGCTGATCAACCGCACCGATGCCGACGGAATCATCTGGGCCAAGGAGGTCGAGGACTACCAGCGCTTCGGCGTAGTCGTCACCGACCAGCAGGGCTACATGACGAAGATCGTCGAGAAGCCCTCCACCCCGATCTCCAAGCTGGCCAACATCGGCCTGTACTACATCCGCGCGGTGGACAGCCTGTGGCAGGGGATCGACCACGTGCTCGCGGCGCCCAAGAACAAGGGCGAGTACTTTCTTACCGACGCGTTTCAGTGGATGATCGAGCACGGCAAGCGCATCCTCACCGCGGAAGTGGGCGGCTGGTACGATTGCGGCAAGCTTGACACCCTGCTCGAGACCAACGAGATCCTGCTCCGGAAGGGCGCGTCCCGCCGGCGCGAGTTCCCCGGCGTCACCATTCACGACCCGGTCTACATCGAGGACGGCGTCACCATCGAGCGGAGCGAGATCGGCCCCAACGTCTCGCTCGAGCAGGGCACCACCGTGGCCGACAGCACCATCCGGAACACCATCGTGGGCCGCGACGCGCGGCTCACCCGCGTGCGCCTCGACGGCGCGATGATCGGCAACGCGGTCATTGCCGAGGGATTGGCGGGCAGCGCCTCCCTGGGCGACCACTCCGAGCTGGCGGCCGCGCCGCCGAGCTGACGCCCGAGCCCATGTCCGTCGACGAGCTGTGCCGGTCCTATCTGGACCTCAAATACCACTTCGACCCCTCCGCGGCCAGCGCGGCCGGCCTCGTGTCGCACGACGGCCGGCTGGGCCGGTTCGACGACCCGACGGTCCGGGCGCACGTGGCGGCGCTCCGCTCGGTGGCCGGAGCGGTCGAGGAGCTCGAGGTGGACGACCTGCAGGAGGAGATCGACCGGACCGCGCTGCTAGGCGAGATCCGCACCGCGATCTTCCGGCTGGAGCACGAGCGGCCCCACGAACGGAACCCGGTGTTCTGGGTCAACCATCTGTTCCAGGGACTGTACGCCGTGCTCGCGCGGAGCGGCGAGTCGGCCGGCGGCCGCGCGCCCGCGGCGCTCGAGCGGCTCCGCGGCGTGCCCGCGTTTCTGGACGAGGCGCGGGCCACGCTCGACTCGCCGCCCTCGGTATTCGTCGACTCGGCGGTCGCGATGCTGGGCGGCGGCGGGGAGCTGATCGTGCAGCTGTCGGCCGCGATGGGCGCCGAAGCGCCAGAGCTGCAGGCGGACCTCACCGCCGCAGCGGGGTCCGCACTGGAGGCGCTCAGGCGGTGCGGCACGGCGCTCCACGACGAGATCGAGCCCAATCCCGACCCGCACGCCTTCGCCATCGGCGAGGAGCAGTTCGCGCGGCGCTTGCACTTCGAGCACGCCGTGGTGTCCGGCGCGCCCGAGCTCTGGCGCTACGGGCTGCATCTCCAGGAGGAGACCACGGCGCGGCTCGCGGCCCTCGCCGCGGAGATGAGCCCGCGGCCGTGGCGCGAGGTGGTGGACGAGCTCCGGAACGACGCTCCGCCGGCCGACTCGATTCTCGAGACCTACCGGGGGGAGCTGGGCCGGGCCCGAGCCTTCCTGGCCGAGCGGGACCTGGTGGCCATCCCGGACGCGCCGGTCGACGTGGTTCCTACACCGTCGTTCCTCGTGGCGCTGGTGCCGTTCGCGGCCTACGAGCCGCCGCCGATTTACCTTGGCGCACCGCGGGGCCGGTTCTACGTCACGGCCCCCGATCCCGCGGTCCCACAGCAGCGCCGCGGCCACTGCCGCCACGGCATCGCGGCCATGGTGGCGCACGAGGCGTATCCCGGGCATCACCTGCAGCTGGTGACCGCCCAGGGCCTTCGGTCGGAAGTGCGGCGCCACCTGTGGACTCCCATCATGGTGGAAGGCTGGGCGCTCTACTGCGAGCAGCTCGCGGGCGAAACCGGCTACTATCGGACGCCCGAAGAGCGCATGTTTCAGATGGTAAACCTGTTGTGGCGCGCCATCCGGATCGTGCTCGACGTCGGTCTCCACACCCGCGGGATGACGCCAAGCGAGGCGGTGGACTACATGGTCGAGCATCTGCCGATCGAGCGCCGCAGCGCCGAGGCCGAAGTCAGGCGCTACTGCGCGTGGCCGACCTACCAGCTGTGCTACGCGATCGGCCGCCGTGAGCTGCTGCGCCTGCGCGAGGCCTTCCGCGAGGCCGCGGGGGACGACTACGATCCGAGGACGTTCCACGACACGCTGCTCGGCTACGGTGGGATCCCGGTGTCGCTTGCGCGGTGGGGGATGGACCTCGCGGAGTGAGCTGCGAGTCATCCTGAGCCCTGGCTTCGCCCAGGGTGAACTCCGCGACAGAGGCCTGCCCTTACGCATGACCCCTTCCCTGCGCGCGGGGTGACTCAGAGAGGAAAGTTCTGTGAAGATCACAGTGCTGACCTACCTCGACAGCGACGACGAAAACTCCAAGGAATACGACCCGGTCGTGCCCCAGGTGGCGCGCACCCTGCGCCGGCTGGGGCACCGCGTGTCGGTGCTCGGCGTCCACGGCGACGTCAAGCGCCTGATCGCCGGACTCTCCCGCCGGAAGCCCGAGCTCGTCTTCAACCTGATGGAGATGTTCGGCGACAACGTGTTCGGCGACATCCCCGTCACCGGGCTGCTCGAGCTGCTCGGCCTCCGCTACACCGGCAGCGGCCCGGGCGAGCTGTACCTGAGCCAGGACAAGGGGCTCACCAAGAAGCTCCTGGCGTTCGAGGACATCCTCTATCCGCGCTACGCCATCTTCTCCCGCCAGGCCACGTTCGAGACCGGCGGCAACCTGCGCATGCCGTTGTTCGTGAAGCCGCTCCGCTCGGACGCCTCGCTCGGCATCGGCGGGAAATCGCTGGTGCACGACTCCGCGGGGATGATGGAGCGGGTGGCCGCGATCCACAAAGAGCTGGAGGATTCGGCGCTCGCCGAGGAGTACATCGACGGGCGCGAGTTCTACGTGGGCGTGCTGGGCAACACCCAGCCCAAGGCGCTGCCGCCGATCGAGGTGGACTTCACCGGGTTCCCCGAGGGCGTCCCCAAGGTCATGGACAGCAAGGCCAAATGGGACGAGAAGAGCAAGGAGTACCAGGGCACCAAGTCGGTCGTGGCGACGCTGCCCGACGAGCTGCGGGCCCGGCTGCAGAAGGTGGCGGTGGACGCCTACCGCGCGCTCCGGGTGAAGGACTATGGCCGCGTGGATCTCCGCCTCACCGACACCGGCGACATCTATGTGCTGGAGGTCAACGCCAGCTGCTACCTCGAGAAGGGAAGCGAGTTCGCCATGGCCGCCGTGGCCAGCGGGATGGACTATCCCCGGCTCATCGAGCGGATCGTGAACCTCGCCGCCGAGCGGTTTGAGAAGAAGCGGCGGTAGCCACGGCGGGAATCGGCCGCTGGCTCAAGGTTGTAAGAACTCAGGAGGGACGCGAGAGAAGCGGGTGGGCCGGGCCGCCACTGCGTTCCTTTGTGAC
>JBOHSB010000312.1:0-13925 GCA_050733015.1 Gemmatimonadales bacterium | reverse complement strand
CGGGATGACGGGGGTGCAGACCCCCCCCGCGCCGCTTTGATGCCCGGGCGCAGGCGGGGGTGGCGGTCGCAGAGGCAGCGTCAGGCCGGGCGATCCGTTCCGAGACCCCGCGCGGACCCCGCCCCGCCGGCCACAAAGCCCGTGCGGTCAGTGAGCCTTGACGATCCGCTCCAGCACCTGCCGCGCGTAGTCCTTGTCCCACTCCGCCAGATTCTTCCGCGCGGACACCTCGACCTTCGTCGTCGCCGTATCCTGCTGCTCCAGCTGCACGGTGACGTCGAGGTCGCCATGCTTGCCCTTGAGCTCCCGCTTGGCTCCGCCCTTCTCCGAGCTGGTCGCGTCCTGCGTGATCCCCATGTCCTTCATTACCGCTTCCGCGTTCGCCACCGCTCGGTCGATCGGTGTGGCCACCAGCGACTCGACACCCCGCGTGGTGGCGTAAATCGCCCCCGCGGCCCCCGCCGCGGCCGCCGCGGCGCACCCCGCGGCGCCCACCCCGGCCGTCGCGAGCCCTACCGCCAAAGCGGTTTGCCGCCAGAACTTGCCTCGCATAGCTGCTCCCTTCACGGTGATGCCGCGCACGGACGCCGTGCCTTCCCCGGCCCTCCACCACGTGGCATATTTTGGACATAACTTCTTTGGAGACAGAGCCGTGGCCACGTTCCTCAAGACCACCGAGATCTCGATCGACGCCGCCCGCACCCTGCCGCGCCCATACTACACCTCGCCCGAAATCTTCGGCGAGGAGCTGGAACACATTTTCTTGAAGCGCTGGCTCTGCGTGGGGCGGGAGGACCGGCTGGCGGGCCCGGGCGACTATTTCGTCCAGGAGATCGGCAAGGAAAGCATCATCGTGCTCAAGGAGCGCGAGGGCGCCTACCGGGCGTACTACAACGTCTGCCGCCACCGCGGCACCCGTCTGTGCGAGGAACACGTTGGCAACCTCGGCAGCACCATCCAGTGCCCGTACCACGCCTGGACCTACGGCCTCGACGGGCGCCTCATCGGGGCCCCCTCGACCCAGGAGATCGAGAACTTCGACAAGGGCGACTGGCCCCTCTACCCCGTCGCGGTGGCCACCTGGGACGGCTTCCTGTTCATCAACCTGGCCGACCAGCCGGAGCCGTTCGACGAGGCGTGGGCCCCGCTCAAGGGCAAGTTCTCCCGCTTCAACCTGCCCAACCTCAAGGTCGCGCGCACCATCGAGTACGACGTCAAGGCGAACTGGAAGCTGCTGTTCCAGAACTACTCCGAGTGCTACCACTGCGGGCCGGTGCACCCGGCGCTCGCCAAGCTCACGCCGCCCACCAGCGGCGAGAACGACCTCACCGAGGGCCCGTTCACCGGCGGCTTCATGGTGATGACGCGCGGCGCGGAGAGCATGACGATGAGCGGCCGCTCGTGCGGCGTGGCGGTGGGTGACCTGCCGGACGAGGACCTGAACCGGGTCTACTACTACGCCATCTTCCCCAACATGCTGCTGAGCCTGCACCCCGACTACGTCATGTTCCACACCGTGTGGCCGCAGGGCACCGATCGCACCTTCATCAGCTGCTCGTGGCTCTTCCATCCCGCCACGCTGGGCGACCCGACGTTCAACCCGGACGACGGGATCGAGTTCTGGGACATGACCAACCGGCAGGACTGGCACATCTGCGAGCAGAGCCAGCTGGGCGTGGAATCGCGGGCCTACCGGCCGGGGCCGTATTCGAAGCGGGAAAGCCTCTCAGTGCAATTCGACCGCGAGGTGCTGCGGAGTCTCGGGCGGGGTTGACGGCTCGGCTCGCTGGGATCGGGGTGCGCGGCTCCGGAGGGAGTGCCGTCCCCCCGCCGGAGCCGCGGACACCGACAATCGTGCGGGCTAGACCATGTAGTTGACGGGCGGGTTCATGAGCTGCAGGATGGCCCGGTCGATCCGGAACGGCTCGATGTTGCGATCGGTGCGCCCGTCGATCGCGAGATCCGCCAGGATCTGCCCGACCAGCGACGCGAACTTGAAGCCGTGCCCGCCACCCACCCCCACCACCACGTCGGGATACGCGGGCAGCCGGTCGATCACGAAGTCTCGGTCCGGTGTGAGGGTATAGAGGCAGGTCTTGGTGTAGAGAATCGGCCCCAGCGCCTTGGGGATGTACCTGGCCAGGAAATCCATGGTCCGCTTGAGCGCCGCCTGGTCCGGCTCGAAGGTCCGGGTGACCGGGTCCGTCTCCAGCCCGCCCGCGTCCTGCCCCACCTTGGGCCCGGCCTCGCCGAACACCGGAAACCCGTAGTAGCACGGGTCGTCCATCCAGATCCAGATGGGAAACCGCCCCGGCTCGAATTGGGCCGCATGCGGGGTGGCGAGGTAGCTGACCTGCTCCTTGGTGACCCGGAGCGGCAGGCGCATGCCGAAGTGAGTCAGCGCCCCGTTGGTCCAGGCACCCGCGGCGACGACCAGCCGCCGGCACCGATAGGTGGTACCGCCCGCGCTCACCTCGATCTCGCCGTCCCGGGGACGGATCCGCTCGACCGGCGCGCGGTCCACCAGGGTCGCCCCATGCGCCCGCGCCATCCTGAGGTGGGCCGCGTTCGCCTTGGCGGCCATCGCGATCCCGCTGTCCGGCTGGAACAGGCCGTGGATGTCGTCGGTGACCTCGAGGACCGGCCAGCGGCGGCGGATCTCGGCCGCGTCCAGGTGCTCATAGGCGACGCCGGCCGCGTCCATGCTGCCGCTGTAGTTGGTCAGTGGGATCGCGCTGTCGCGCGGGGCGAAATCGAGCCCGCCGGTCTTGAGCACCAGCTGCTCGCCCGCCTCCTCCTCCAGCTCGGCCCAGGCCCGGTAGGCGTGCTTGGCCAGCTCGACGTATTCCGGCGTGTGGTAGGACAGCCGGATGATGCGCGAGTGGTCCTGCGACTCGCCACGCACGTGCCCCAGCTCGAACTGCTCCAGGCCGAGCACGGCGGCGCCCACCCGGCACGAGAGCCAGTAGGCCGCGGCGCTGCCCCATCCGCCGAGCCCCAGGACGATGTACTCGTAGCGGGTGCGCATCAGCGGTCGCCGCTCTCGAGCCGCTCGCCGACGTAGCGCCGGATATCCAGGCTCGCGCTCTCCATCGGGGCGTAGTAGCCGCGCTCGAACACGCGCGAGGACATCCCGCGCTGGACCGACTCGCAGATGGCCCAGTCCTGGCGGTTCACCAGGTCCCAGAATTCCACCGCGTCGGCGGGCGCGAAGTCCGGCTTGGCCATTTCGTCAGGATGGAACAGGAACTCGTTGACGATGGTGGTGCGGTCGGGGCCACGGGGGAGGACGTAGAACGCCGCCACGTGCTCGGCGCTCAGGCTCAGCATGAAGTTGGGATAGATCAGCTCGCCCTTGTGGCGGGTGCGCTCGTCGTCGCTCAGGCCCTGGAACGGGGGCCGGTTGCTGGTGCCACTCGCCGTGAAGGTCCAGGCCCCGTCGCGGTGCGGGATGCCGCGCTCCCAGTCGAGCTCGGAGCCGCCGCGTTGCTTGAACGCGGGCACAAGACGGCACAGCTCGGGGTGAACCGGGCCGCAGTGGTAGCACTCGTTGTAGTTCTCGAGCACGACCTTCCAGTTGGCCCGGACCTCGTACTCGATGCGGCGCGCCACCCGGAGCTCCGCCAGGGGATAGCGCTCCAGCCGACCGGGCACGGGCCCGAGCTGGGCCGAGAGCGAGTGGCCGCGCCGGGCAGCCTCGCCGGGCGTCAGGTGCACGAACAGAAAGCCGCCCCAGCTGTCGACGCCCACCGGGTGCAGTGAGAGGTCACCGCGGGTGAGACCGTCGGACTCCTCCAGGAAGGGCGCCGTGCGCAGCTCGCCTTCGAGCGTGTAGGTCCAGGAGTGATAGGGACAGCGGATGCCGCCCCCGAAGCACCCCGCTCCGCCGCTGGGCACGAGCTGCGAGCCGCGGTGCCGGCACACGTTGTAGAAGGCCGAGAGGGGGCCGGCTCGGGTGCGCACGACGAGGATGCTCTCGCCCGCCACGTCCTTCACGACGTAGTCGCCCGGACCGGCCAGCTCGTCAACCCGGCCAACCACGAACCACTCGCGCCAGAAGATGCGCTCGCGCTCCTGGTCGAACGCCTCGGGCGAGAGGTACGACACCCGCGGCAGGGTGCGCTCCATCCCGCTCACGCCGGCTCTCCACCTTCGGGGCCGTAGAAGAACACCCAGACGGCCAGGTCGTCGCTGAACTCCTCGAAGCGATGCTCGACGCCCGCGGCGACGAACAGCATGTCGCCCCGCTCGAAGGAGTGACGCTCGCCGCCGTTCAGGAACGTGCCGCGGCCCTCGATGACCACGTAGGCCTCGTCGCGGGTGTGCGGCGTCTGGGAATCGGTGCCGCGCGGCGCGTAGAGCTCGAGGCTCAGCGTGCCGTGCTTGAACAGCTCGACGTAGCGTTCGCCCTCGGGACCCGGCAGGCGGGCTAAGGCCTGGGCAACCGTGACTTGGTTATCGGGCATCCGGGGTCTCCCATGTCGTTCGCGGATCGGGGTGCGCGGCTCCGGCGGGGGCGGCGCTCGGGCATCGCGGAACCCGCGGTCGGCGCGAATCGTCCGGCGCGCCCGGCGTGGATGTTGCGCTGCCGTCAGCCTCGAGAAGAGCAAGAGGTCGTCGTCGCCTTGCACGAGCCATGGCCGCAAGATCCCTTCGCCCGTTCGTCCTATCGTCCTATCGTCCTCTCACGTCCCGCATGATCTCCCGCGCCGCGTTATACCCGCACGCGCCCATCACGCCGCCGCCCGGGTGGGTGGCCGCACCGCAGAGGTAAAGCCCGCGCACCGGCGTGCGGTAGTCCGCGTAGCCCGGCACCGGCCGCATGAACGACAGGCTGCTGAGGGTCATCACCCCCTGCATGATGTTGCCGCCGGTGAGGCCGAAGCGCTGCTCCAGGTCCACCGGGGAGAGGACCTGCCGGGCGATGACCGAGCGCTTGAAGTTGGGCGCGAACTGGTTCAGCAGGTCGAAGCAGCGGTCGGCGTACTTGTCCTTCTCGGCCTCAAGCGATAGGCCGGGCGCCAGCTTGTAGGGGAAGTACTGGGTGAACATGGACATCACGTACTTGCCGCTGGGGGCCAGCGTGTCGTCGAGCACCGAGGGGATCGTCGCCTCGATGATCGGCTGGGCCGACGGCCGGCCGTACTTGGCGTCGTCGTAGGCCCGCTCGATGTATTCCATCGTGGGCGAGATGTGAATCGTGCCGCGGTGCTGCGGGCCCGGCGCCGTGCCGGGCACGGCGGTGAAATCGGGCAGCTCGCTCAGGGCGACGTTGATCTTGCAGCTCGCGCTGGCGTAGTCGATGTGGCGCACGGCCTCGAGGAAGTCGGCCGGCAGGTCGGCCGGGTCCATCAGGCGAAGGAAGGTGACGTTCGCGTCCGCGCCGGACGCCACCCGCGGCGCGCGGATCTCGGTCCCGTCCGCCAACGCGACGCCCTGCACCGTCCCGTTCTTCGCCACAATGTGGGCCACCTCGGCGTTGGTGCGGATCTCGGCACCGCGCTCGCGCGCGGCGCCCGCGATGGCGTTGCTGATCCCGCCCATGCCGCCCCGCACGTAGCCCCACACGCCACGGACTCCGTTGCACTCGCCCATGACGTGATGAAACAGGACGTATGCCGTCCCCGGCATGGACGGCGACGCCATGGCGCCGATGATCGCGTCGGTCGCGAGCGTGACCTTGAGCTGCTCGCTCTCGAACCAGCGGTCAAGGATCGGGGTGGCGGCGCCGGTGAGGATCTCGATCGCCTTCTGCCCGTCGGTGCCCAGCTTCACGAACGCGAGGCCCAGCTTGGCGAGCTGCGCCAGATTCCCGGGCCGGAAGGACCACGGGTTGGGCGGTGTCATGATCAGGGTGGGCTCGAGGAAATCGGCCACCCGCTCGAGCATCGCCTCGTACCTGGGCAGCGCCTGCGCGTCCTTGGGCGAGAACTTCGAGATCTCGCGGTGGGTCAGCGCCTTGTCGGGGCCGAGCAGGAGCGAGCGCCCGTCGGCGAACGGCGTGAACGACGACGGATTGCGAGGCAGCATCTCGAACCCATGCCGCGCCAGCTCGAGCTCACGGATGATCTCGGGCCGGAGCAGGCTGTTCACGTACGCCGCGGTCGAGACCTTGTAGCCGGGCCACACTTCCTCGGTGACGCATGCGCCGCCGAGCACGTCGCGGCGCTCGAGCACGATCACCTTGAGGCCGGCGCGCGCGGCGTACGCCGCCGTTACCAGCCCGTTGTGGCCACCGCCGATGACGATGAGATCGTAGGAGACGGACATGATTTTCGCGGGGGGTTGAGGTCGCGAATCATAGACGGAAAGGGGGAAAGACGGAAGGACGGAAGGACCAGCTCGGGCAGTCGCTGGTCCTTCCGTCCTTCCGTCCTTCCGTCCTTCCGACAGCTTGCGCGCTAGCGCTCCGCGCTAGTGGGCAAGCTGGACCTCCGTCCGCGCGTACACGAACCGCCCGTTGTACCCGAACGGCGAGGCCGCGGCCCAGGGGAAGGTGCCGAAGTTGTCGTTGAACTCCTTCGTCGTTCCGCCCAGGCCGGTGTCGCGGTTGGAGCTGGGCTGATCGGGATAGGTGTCGAACAGGTTGCGCACGCCAACCGACAGCTTGATCAGGTTGAACCGGTATCCCACCTCGGCATCCACCAGGCCCTTGCCGCCGTAGTTATCGCCGCACAGATCGCAGAAGCCGGGCTGGGCCGACCTGAAGCCGCCGTAGTAGGAGACCCGGCCCAGCGAGGAGAACCGGCCGACCGTGTAGTTGGCCTGCAGGGTGCCGCGCCAGTCGGGCCGCTCGTCCTGGATCCCGATCGCCGTGACCGAATCCAGCAAGCCGGGCTCGGTCGAGTGGGCATCGACCAGCACCTGCGGCAGCGGGTCGACGTGGGTGATCTTGTTCCGGGTGTAGTTGAAGCCGGCGTTGAGGTCGAGCGTGCCCGAGGGGCCGGCGGGCACCTTGTAGTCGGCGGTGATGTCGATGCCCTGCGTGCGGGTGTCGAGCCCGTTGGTGAAGTACTGCACCCCGCCGATGTTGCCGAACCCGGCGTTCACCAGGATGACCTGGGTCACGGAATCGTCGAACGTGGCGCCCAGCAGGATCTGGTTGTTGATCTTGATCCGGAAGTAGTCGGCCGTCAGCGTGAAGTTCTCCACCGGCGTGACCACGAGGCCCGCGCTCAGGTTGAACGAGGTCTCCTCCTGCAGCGGCTTGCTGCCCAGCGCGATCGAGGCCGGGTTGTCCACCGGGAACAGACCGATGTCGATGAACTGCCCGGCAATCACGTTGGTCACGACCTTGCTGAACGACACCTGGCTCAGGCCCGGGGCGCGGAACCCACTGCTCGCGGCCGCCCGGAACGTGATCCGGCGCGACGGTTGGAACCGCAACGCCACCTTGCCGCTCACCCGGGAGCCGAAGTCGCTGTAGTCCTCGTACCGCGCCGCCACGTCCGCCAGCAGCTTGTCCGACAGCTGGCTCTCGGCGTCGGCGTAGAGGCCGAAGTTGTGCCGGTGCCGGTCGGTCGCGTCGCCCGGCGCGAAGCCGGGAAACGACTGGGAGCCGCTGGGCGCCGCCTCGCCGCTGCCGGTCTGATCGGTCGCGCCGCCGTTGATGTATGAAGCCACCTCGCCCGGGTCGATGGCGTAGCGCTCGCGCCGGAGGGCCGCGCCGAACGCCAGGTTCACCGGCTTGGGCAGGCCCAGCTCCACCGGCTTCGCGATGTTGAGCGCGGCGATCCACTCCTCCCGCAGCACACGGCCGGCGAAGAAGTTGAGCTGGTTGGGGATATTCGGGTCGTCGGCGTTGCCGAGCACACCGTCGAGGCCCGGCGCGCAAGGCACATCGAGGCACGGACCGAGGGAGGCGTTCAGCGAGTTGTTGATGTGGTAGTCGAAGTGGTTGTGCCCGAAGGTCCCGCCGAGGTCGTAGTTCCAGCCCGAGACGACCCCGCGGAGCCCGCCGGCCATCGAGTAATCGGTGACCAGGCCCTGGATGACCGGGAGGAAGCCCAGCGGGTAGAGCTGGTCCCAGCTCCGCGCGCTGCCGGCATAGCGGCGGAAGGGATTGCCTTCGCCGTCGCGGTGGCTGTAGCCGCCGAAGGCATAGATCTCGTGGTTGCCGGACGCGCTGACCGGCATCCGGAAGTTGCCGAACGCCAGTGCGTCCTTCTCGAGCCCGTCGCCCCAGTGCAGGTTGGGCTGCGGCACCGGGTTGTTCTTGTGCACCACCTGCCCGATGTCGTTGATCGAGTCGGCGACGCCCGTGCCGGCCACCTCGAACGGGTCGGCCCAGGCGCGGTTGGTAGGCTGGCGGTCGCGGAATTCACCGAAGATGCCGAGCGACCCTTTGCCCACCGGGATCCCCCAGCCGCCGTTCACGTTGGCGGTGGTGCCGTCGTCGGGGTAGTTGTCCGTGGTGTAACGGCCGATGTCCCCGTTCAGGAACGGCGTGAACGCGCCGTCCTTGAGCACCAGGTTCACCACACCGGCGATGGCGTCCGACCCGTACTGGGCCGCGGCCCCGTCGCGTAGCACCTCGATCCGGTCCAGCGCGCTCGACGGAATCGCGTTCAGGTCCACGCCGCTCGACCCGGCCCCCATGCCGTAGGTGAAGTTGTTGACCAGCGCGGTCTGGTGCTGCCGCCAGCCGTTCAGCAGCACCAGCGTGTGGTCGGGGCTCAGGCCGCGCAGGGTGAACGGACGCACGATGTCGCCGGCGTCGGTCACGCTCTGGCGGGGGAAGTTGATCGAGGGCGACACGGCCTGGAGGATCACGCTGGTCTCGGTGCTGCCCTGCTGCGCCAGCTGCTCCGAGGGAAATACGTCCACCGGGACCGCCAGCTCTTCGGCGGCGGTGTGGCGGGCGCGCGAGCCGATCACCACGTCGATCGGCGCGAGCTGGACGGTGGACCTGCCGAGCGTGAAGTCATGGCGCGTCACGTCGTTCGCGGCGACAGTGACCGGCGCCGACGCCGCCTGGAACCCGATCAGCCGCACCCGGACCGTGTAGGTGCCGGCGGGCACGCCGCGGATCTCGTAGCCGCCATTGGTCCCCGTAGTGCCCCGGAGGCCGGTGCCCTCGACCGACACCGTGGCGTTAGGCAGCGTGGCCCCGAGACTGTCGGAGACCGTTCCCTGGAGGATGCCGGACTGCGCGGCGAGCGGCGGGGCCAGCACCAGCGTGACCAGCAGGCAGGCGAAGAACCGGACCGGGCGTTTGTGCACGAGGCCTCCGGGGGTGCGGGGAGCGAGCGCCGCAATGGGCAAGCGACAGTGCGGGACGTTGGCTGAAGGGAAACGTCCGGCTGCGGCGAGCCGTAGGACGTGGTGCGACGATATTCGTTGCGGCCCAGAACGTCAAGCGCCGGGACGCTGTCGTCGCTTTGACAAGTTGGCTGGCGCTCTGCACATTGGCAGGCACCGTTCCCCCCGGCTCGCCCCAACCGCCGCCGCGCGGTCGCACGCCCCTGGGCAGGCCTCGCTCCAGAGGAGAAGGCCCATGGCATCTGACCCTCGTCAGCGCATTCGTCGTATCCCGTTCCTCGCCTGGCTGGTTCTCGCCGTCCCCGCGCTCGCCGCCGCCCAGACCGGCACCATCACCGGCAAAGTGACCGACGAATCCGGCGGGGCGCCGCTCGAGGCCGCTCGCGTGGTGCTCGCGGGTACGACTCGAATCGAAACGACCAATCGTGACGGCGTGTACGCCTTCCGGTCGGTGGCGCCGGGGACCTATCCGCTCCGCGTGCTCCGGGTGGGCTACCGGCCAGCCACCGACACGGTCAGCGTGGCCGACGGCGAGTCGGTCACCGCGGACATCGCCATGACCGCCGCGCCGGTTCAGCTCGACGAGATCGTCACCACGGCCACCGGCGAGCAGCGCAAGCTCGAGATCGGCAACACGGTGACCACGATCGACGCCGCCAAGATCGCCGAGCAGGCGCCGATCACCGAGTTCGCGAACCTGATCTCGGGCCGCGCGGCGGGCGTCCAGGTGCTCAAGAGCAGCGGCACGACCGGGACCGGCACCCGGATCCGGATCCGCGGCTCCAACAGCATCTCGCTGTCGAACGAGCCGCTCTACTACCTCGACGGCATCCGGCTCGAGAGCGGCTCGTCGTCCAGTACGCTCGACATCGGCGGCTTCGGGGTGGACGACCCCGCCGGCGCCGGGCCGTCCCGCATCAACGACATCGATCCGGACGACATCCAGGACATCGAGATCGTGAAGGGCCCGGCGGCGGCCACGCTGTACGGCATCCAGGCATCCAACGGCGTCGTGCGCATCACCACCAAGCACGGCACCGCCGGGCCCGCGCGCTGGAACCTGTTCTCCGAGTTCGGCGCCGTGGCCGACAAGAACACCTACCCGCTCAACTTCGCCGGGCGGGACACGACGCCCGACGGGATCGCGAACGGGTACGACGGGTTCTGCAGCATCCAGAGCGAGCTCGACGCCCTCTGCACCCAGACCGCGGTGCAGAGCTTCCAGCCGCTCAACGAGAAGGCCACCCGGCCCTACAAGGCCGGCCTCCGGCAGATGTACGGCGCCAATGTGGGCGGCGGCAGCGATCAGGTGAGGTACTACGTCTCGGGCACCTACGAGAACGAGATCGGCCCGTTCCGGCTGCCGCAGTTCGAGCTGGACTCGATCGTCAACACCCGGGGCTCGATTCCCGACAACCAGGTTCGGCCCAACGCGCTGGAGAAGTTCGGGGCCCGCGCCAACATCACCGCGAACGTATCGAAGACGTTCGACGTGGATGCGTCGCTCGGCTTCCTGTCGAGCAATACCCGCTTCATCGAGAACGACAACAGCTTCCTCACCGTCAACGGCAGCGGGACGGCGAGCGGCTATCTGCCCGATTTCCAGCGCGGCTGGTACTTCATCCCCGCGCAGCTGTTCGCCGAGCTGGCCAACCAGGAGGCCAACCGGTTCACCGGCGGATTCACCGGGAACTGGCGTCCGCTGACCTGGCTCACCGGACGCGCCACCATCGGCTATGACGTGGTGAACCGCACCGACGTCCAGTTCTTCCCTACCGGCGAGGTGGCCGACTACCCCTCGGGACCCCAGTCCAACATCTTCGGCGCCAAGACCAACAATCGCTTCACCATCTCGCAGACCTCGGTCGATCTCGGCGCCTCCGCCCGGTTCAAGCTGTCCGACGCGGTGGGTTCGCGCACGTCGGTGGGCGGCCAGTTCTTCCGCGACCTCTCGCGCGGCAACTACGCGTCGGGCCGCGGGCTGCCGGCCGGCTCGGGCACGATCACCGGCGCCGAGACCTCGGAGGCGCGCGACACGACGCTCGAGTCGCGCTCCATCGGCAGCTACGTCGAGGAGGAGATCAGCCTCAAGGAGCGGCTCTACCTGACCGGGGCACTCCGGTTCGACGACAACAGCGCCTTCGGCCAGAACTTCAACGCCACCGTGTACCCCAAGGCGAGCCTGTCCTGGCTCATCTCGGAGGAGCCCTTCTTCCACGCGGGCGCGATCAACACCCTGCGGTTCCGGGCGGCATACGGCGCCAGCGGACAGCAGCCCGGCACCACCGACGCCCGACGTTTCTTCAATGCCGTCGCCGGCAAGAAGCAGGGACTCGCCACGACCGGCGTGACGTTCGGGAGTCTGGGCAACCTGAACCTCAAGCCCGAGCGCTCCCGCGAGTTCGAGGTTGGGTTCGACGCCGGGCTGTTCAAGGACCGGGTCTCGCTCGAGCTCACCTACTACCACAAGCTCACCAAAGATGCGCTCATCGAGCGCGACATCGCGCCGTCCCTCGGCGCCTCCCAGTCGCAGTTCGTGAACCTGTCGCGCATCCGGAATCAGGGCTTCGAGGCGGTCATCACCACCCGCATCATCGACAAGCCTTCCATCGCGTGGGACCTGACGCTGAGCGGCTCCACGACCAAGAACAAGATCCTGGAGCTGGGCCAGGGCGTGAGCCCGATTTTCGTGGGCTTCTACCAGCAGCATCGGGCCGGCTACCCGGCGGGCGGCTTCTGGGCGCCGATCGTGACCTTCGATGACGCCAACCACGACGGCATCATCGATCTGGACCCGAACCGTGACGGCCTGACCGACGACTCCGAGGTCCAGTTGAGCGACAGCTCGGTCTTCCGCGGCTCGGCCATCCCGACCAAGGAAGCGTCGCTCAACAGCCAGCTCGCGATCTTCGGCGGAAAGGTCGTGATCGGCACCCAGTTCGACTATCGTGGCGGGCACCTGGTGGACAACTCGCTGGAGCAGTTCCGCTGCTTCTCGGTGCAGAACTGCCGCGGCCTGTACGACAAGACCGCGCCCCTCGCCGAGCAGGCGCTGGCCCAGGCGACCTTCCTGCCCGGCGCCGGCAACTCAGTCGCATTCCTCGAGCCCGGGTGGTTCATCAAGCTGCGCGAGCTGTCGCTCACCTACGAGCTGCCCGGCAGCTGGGCCCGCCGGGTTCGGGCGAGCCGGTTGAGCCTCACCGTCGCCGGCCGGAACCTGTGGACCATTACCGATTACACCGGTGTGGATCCGGAAGTCAACGCGTTCGCGCAGGACAATTTCGCGGCCTCGGATTTCGAGTCCCAGGCGCAGGTGCGCTATTGGACGGCGCGCCTCAACGTCGGCTTCTGAGGCCGGAGGAGACCATGAAGATCCACCTCGTGATCGGCGCGCTCGCGGCGCTTGCCCTCGGCGGTTGCGGACTGCTCGACACCGAGCAGCCCAACATCATCGACCCCGGCACCCTCAACTCACCGGCCGGTGCCGAGGCGCTCCGCACCGGCGCCCTGGCCGACTTCACCTTCGTGAAGGACGGCGACGGCACCCAGGCCGTGGATGGTCTGATCCTCACGGCCGGACTCCTGTCCGACGAGTTCGTGCACTCCACCACCCCGCCGTCGGAGCAGGAGATCGACCAGCGCTCCACCGCGCTCATCAACCCGGGCCTGAGCGACGTCTATCGCAACCTGCACAAGGCGCGCGCCGGCTCCGAGCTGGCCGCGGAGGCGCTGCAGAAGTACCTGGTGGATCCGACAGCCACCACCGACATCGCCGAGATGCAGGCCATCGCGGGCTTCACCTACCTCTACTTCGGTGAGGACTTCTGCTCCGGCGTGCCGTTCGGCAGGGTGCGCGGCGATACCATCACCTACGGGCTGCCGCAGACCTCTACCGAGATCTTCACCACGGCGCTGGCCAAGTTCGATTCGGCCCTGGCCCAGCCCGGCCTGGCGGAGGACGACGGCACCATCACCAACCTGGCGACCGTCGGCCGGGCCCGGGCGTTGCTCGACCTGGACCAGTTCACCGACGCGTCCGCCGCGGCGGCGACGGTGCCGGAGGACTTCACTTACGACACCGAGCACGCCGACAGCCCCCAACGGCTGCAGAACGCCATCTGGTCGTACACCAACGGCGGCCTGTGGTCGGTGTCCGACGTGGAGGGGGGCAACGGCCTGCCCTACATCTCCGCCGAGGATCCCCGGGTGCAGGTGGACAGCCTGGACGACGACGGCGATGGCTTCGCCGACCCGGGGCTGGACCTGATCACCCCGCAGTATTCGCTGCTCAAGTATCCCGACGCGACCTCGCCGATCCCGGTGGCCGACGGCATCGAAGCCCAGCTCATCGTGGCCGAGGCCCAGCTCCAGGCCAACAACCTGAGCGGGATGCGCACCACACTCAACGGCCTGCGCGCCACCATCGGCCTGCCCAACCTGGCAACGCCGGGCTCGTTCGACGCGGGGGTCGACATGCTGTTCTCGGAGCGGGCCTTCTGGCTGTATGCCACCGGCCACCGCCTGGGCGACATGCGGCGGCTGATCCGGGTGTACGGGAGGGGTTCGGAGACCGTGTTCCCCACGGGCGCCTATCACAAGAACGGGGACTACGGGCCGGACGTGAACCTGCCGATTCCGATCGAGGAGCAGAACAACCCGAATTT
>JBOHSB010000311.1:0-2833 GCA_050733015.1 Gemmatimonadales bacterium | reverse complement strand
GGGCCCGTGGACGCGCGGGTCATCCTCACGCTGCACGCCGGCAGCCCGGCGCTCCGATGCACGGTCCAGCTCGACAATCGAGCCACCGATCATCGGCTGCGCCTCCGCCTGCCCACTGGCGTCCCGGCCGTGGCGGCGGTGGCCGGGACCCAGTTCGGCACGGCGACGCGCCCGGCGCTGGTCGTCGCCGGTCCCTACCCGAAGGAGACGCCGGTGGCCACCGCGCCGGCGCAGCGGTTCGTCGCGGTGGCGGACGGCGCGCGCGGGCTCGCGCTGCTGGCGCCGGGCTTCTTCGAGTACGAGCTTTCGCCCAACGGCGACCTGCGGGTGACGCTGCTCCGCGCCGTCGGCCAGCTCTCGCGGGACGACCTGCCCACCCGTCCCGGCCACGCCGGCTGGCCCACGCCGACCCCCGAGGCGCAGTGTCTCGGCCCCGACCGGCTCCAGCTCGCGGTGGTGCCGGTGGAGGCGGCGGACCTGTGGATAGGGAGCATGCTGTCCGAGCTGTGGGAGGACGTCTTCCTGCCGCCGCGCGCGCTGTGGCTCCGTCAGGCGACGCCGCTCAGCGCGCCGCCCTGGAACATCCGGCTCGAGGGTCGGGGCCTGGTGTTCTCGTCGGCCAAGCCGCCGGAGCAGGGGGACGGACTGGTGCTCCGGTGCTGCAATGCGAGGGCCGAGGCGGTCTCGGGGGCGTGGCGGTTCGCGCGGCCGGTCGCGCGCGCCAGCCGGGTCCGGGCGGATGAGCGGAGCGCTGGGGTGGGAGAGCTGTCGCTCGCGGAGGGCGGACATACGGTGCCGCTGGTGGTCGAGCCATACGGCATCGCCACGATCAGAGTGGAGTTCGCTCGGTAGCGAGTCGGGCATGGCCGATGGCAATGGCTCGCCGGGACTTGACCGGTGCGCCAAGTGGTGGAACCCTGCAACCACCTCTCCCACACGCGGAGCGCCGTGCTGCGTCGCCTCCGGACCCAACACCTGGCCGCGATCACCCTGCTCAGTGCGGTCGGCACGCCCGGCGCGTGCGCGCCAGCCACCCCGGCGGGATCGCCGCCGTCCGCGGAGCCAGCGCCCGTGGCCACGTCCGACTCGGCCCGCATCGCTCCCGCCGCCGCGCCGGAGCCAGCGTCCGCCGCCGCCATCGCCGATCGGTACCATCCGCCACCGCGCGACACCGTCGAGGCCCCGCTCTACAAGGCGTGGCAGCAGTACAGCCTCCAGTGCGCACGCTGCCACGGGGAGGATGGGCAGGGCACGTCGTTCGGGCCGAGTCTGCTCCACGCGCTCACGCCGGATGGCGACGTGCCGACCCGGGAGGCGTTCCTCGACGTTCTCACTCATGGGCGGCAGGACAAGGGAATGCCGTCGGCCGCAAAGATGGGGCTCGACTCGGTCTATTTCGAGGGACTGTACGACTACCTCAAAGGCCGGAGCGGCGGGCGACTCCACGGGGGCCGCCCAGCGCGGCGCGAGAGCTAGGGCTGCGCCCTTGTCGAGGCGGATGACCCCGACGCGGTACCGGTTCTCCCGACCCAGCCCTCGCCGGATGGTGGCCGCGCTGATCGTCGCGTGCTCCACCGGCGCGCGGCCCGGGTCGGCCCAGGCGACGCTGCCCGCCGCCGACCTGCGCGACGATTTCGCGCTCCTCACGACCGCCATCCTCGAAGCCCACGCCGGGGCCTTCATCTATGACGCCGCTCCGGCGGTGTCCCGCATGCTCGACAGCACCCTCGCCGCGATTCACGACACCACGCCACTTGGCTTCTACGGCGTGGTGGCCGGGACACTGGCGCGCCTGCGTGACGGCCATACCCGAAGCCTGCCGTCGGAGGCGTGGATGTCGTGGTATGCGGACTCGGCGCGCGTGCTGCCCCTGCGGGTCCGGCTCTTGGGGGGGCGGGGTCGCGTCCTGGGCTCGGCCGATCCGCGCATCCCGGCCGGCTCCGAGCTGCTCGCCATCGGCGGGCGCGGTATCGGTCGGATCGGTGAGGAGATCCGCCGACTGCTGCCGAGAGACGGGTACATCGAGACCGGCACCGAAGCGCAGATCACCGAGCAGTTCGAGTTCTGGTACTACGCGTTCGAGGCCCGTCCCGACTCGCTCCGGGTGACCATTCGCCGGCCCGCCGGTGACACCACCACGCTCACCGTGGCCGCGGTCCCGCGCCCGCTGTTCCCGTCCGACACGTCGAAGCACCGGCCCCCGCTCCACCTCGGGTTTCTCGAGGACTCCACCGTCGCCCTACTCCGCATCGCGACCTTCGCGGCCGACGAGATCACCGCCGCGGGCGCCGACTACGCCGCCTTCCTCGACTCGTCGTTCGTCTGGATCCGTGCCGCCCGCTCGGCCGACCTGATCCTCGATCTCCGCGGCAACGACGGCGGCCGGGATACCTACGGCTCGCTGCTGCTGCGTCACCTGATGCGGCGGCCGTTCGGCTACTACCGCACGCTCGAGACGCGGACCAAGCGGGTGTCGTTCTGGCGGCACACCAACGTGGATTCGTCGTTCAATGCGAAGTTCGGCGTCGGCCTGATCCGCACGGCGCGCGGTACCTTCCGCCTCCCGCCAGCGCGACATCAGAATCTCGGCCCGCAGCGTCCTGCGCCGCCGGTGTTCGAGGGCCGGGTATGGGTCCTGACCGACGGCGGCACCTTCTCGACCGCGGCCGAGTTCTGCGCGGTGGCGCGGAGTCTCAGGCGGGCGACGTTCGTCGGGCAGGAGACCGGCGGGACCTACGAGGGGAATACCAGCGGCACGTTCGTCATCCTGACGCTGCCACACAGCGGTGTTCGGTTGGTGATACCGCTGGTCCGCTACGCGCTGGCCGTGGAG
>JBOHSB010000310.1:0-3761 GCA_050733015.1 Gemmatimonadales bacterium | reverse complement strand
CGTCCAAGGCCGTGGGTATCAGATTCCGGAACTGTTCCGTGAGCGAGCCGTTGAGGGCGAACTTCGCGCTGTCGGGCGCTACGGGGTGAATCGAGAACGACGCGAGCGTGGGCGGCGGGCCCTCGGTGACGACCACCGTCGCTGTGTCAGCGTGCGTGATCCCGTTGGCCTTGAGCTTGGCGATGACGATCACGCCGAACGTCGGCGCGAGCGCGGTCACCAGGCCGTTGGCGTCCACCTGGACCGCCTCCGCATTGCTCGACGTGAACGTCACCGCGCCGAGGCCGCCGATCGGGTCGCCGGTAACGGTGCGCGGCGTGGCCGTGAGCTGAATCGTCTCATAGGACGCGGCCGTCGACAACGTGATGGCCTGATGATCGAGCGCGAGGGCCCAATATGCGCTCGCCCCCTCCGGATTCAGCGGCGCCTGGAGCTCGTCGCTTCGACAGCCCACGATGAGTCCGGCGACGATGATCGAAGCGAGCCGGAAGCGACAGCGGAGGTCGGATCGCATAGGTACCTGATCGTCGAAGGAGGAGCGGCTGGCCTCGGTCATGCGCCGCGGCCCAGGCAGCCAGTGAAGAGGTGGTTGTGGAGCCGCTCCGAGGGCGGCACGGGCGCGTTCACGTCGGTGCCGTAGGTTCCGCCACGCGGATGCACGCCGATCGGAAAGACCGAGCTCGGATCACGGGCGTATTGCCGAATCAGCCGCCGCATGTCGCCCTCGCGGTGGCCGGCCAGGAAGAGCCAGAAGGCGCGCTCGCGAAAGAGCAGGTCGACGCGGGCGTCCGGCGATCCGGGATCGACGAGATCCGGCAACGCGGGAGCGATGCCGGCCTGCCGGAGGTAATTGAGCTTGGCGAGCCACCCCGACACGTCGCCGCCTTGCAGCGCAGCCTCGGCCTCGATCAGGCGCGCCTCCCGCCAGTCGGCCAGCATGACCGAGCCGCCGCCATCCGGGGCATACTTGGCGGGGAGGAATTGGGGAATGCCGAAGGGGTGGCTCGCGTAGCTGACCGCCTCGGTCCGCGGATCGCCGCTCGAGAGATAATCCAGGCCGTTCCCTCCCTCCCCATCGCTCATGGTGGGATAGAACGTGAACGACTGGCCGGCGCCCGTAAACATCCACATGAAGCTCGCGTCGGGCTTGGTCGCGCCGTTGTCGGTGGAAGTCGCATCGAACTCGACCCGATACTCGAACCCGTCCGGCACCGCGGCGACGGCTTGCGCCGCGTCGGCGTACTGACCGAGGGCCAAGAGGGCGCGCCCCTTCCCCACGCGCGCGACGTTCAACACCCGGTCGCTATCCGCTGACACCGCGAGTGCGGTGTCGAGCAACTCCACCGCTCGCTCGTAGATCTCCGTCGTGCTCGAGCCCGGCCGCAGCGTGAAACCGCCTTCGTCGACCGTGCTCAACGGAACGCCGGAACAGAAAAGATCGGCGAGAAAGACGTCCGCGTAGGCCTCCAACGCGTGGAGGTGACCGGCGAGCGCGGGGGATTGGTTCGGCGCGAACTGCCGCAGGAGACGGACGCCTTCGCGAGCCTTGCCGCGCGCGCTGTGCAAGTTCTGGTACGCTTGGGTGTACCACTGCGCATCCTGGTTGGCCACGGTGACCTCCGGCAGGAGGCGGCGGTCGGTCGGCGTGTCCGCCCAGGGGAAAAACGCGGGCCCGAGCGTCTGGAGCTCGTCACCCAACAACGCGGACAGCGGTACGAGGGAGGCGTCCCCCCCAGCAAACCCCGTCCGGAATGCGATGAGGGCGCCGTTGTACGCAGCGACCGCACCCTGCGGCGACTCCGTCACTGCAGGATCCGACACGCCCGGGGGCAGCTCGCCTTCCCCGACGAGAGCGTCCGGCGAGCAACCACCAAGCGCACCGGCCAGCAGCCCCACCCCGAGGCCAAGCACGATCAACGACGGCGGGAGCACGGACCTGCGTGGATTCGACGCGTGCATGCGAGTCTCGCTGGCGAGGCGTGGTCAGTAGCCCAGCCGAATACCCACTGCCCAGGTCCGCGGCAGAGGGAGCTGGCCAGTGTCGGCGACGTCATTGCCCGTCGCATAGGCGTTGACGCTCGGGTCCTTGCCGCGATAGTTGCTCCAGAGCCCGAGATTGGTGCCCTGCAGCGTGAGACTCGCCGTTCGGGCGCGAAACAATCGCCCGGCCAGCGCCGTCGACGCGTTGAGCGCCATCGCGAAGGAATTGAATCGGAAGGTCGAGAGCTCCTGGGCGAGCCCGTAATCCGTCAGGTTCATTGCGGCGACGGCCGCCTGTTCGCCCAGTGGCGCGGTCGGATCGTTGGCGCCGCGCAAAATGAACTGGTTATTCCGCGCGGCTCCGTTGATCTGGAGCTGGCCCCTCGTGTACGAGAAGCTGGCGCTCAAGGTGATCGTGCCGCGATACAACGAGACGTTCGTGTGCAGCGCCGCCTCATAGTTCGGCTCGATCGGCCCGAGAAAGACCAGGGAGTCTCCGACTTGGACCTCGTCGGGGGAGATGATGCCGTCGTGGTCGGCGTCGGCATAGTGTAAGATCGGCCGCGCCCACCGTCCGAAGAGTGGATAGCCCGCCACCACCCGCGTGCCGTCCAGGTTATTGATCGAACCGGCGTCGCCCGTGCTGAGCACGAGGTTTTCGTTCCGGCTCAGGTGCATCTGGGTCCCGATGGTGATCAGGTCGCTCCGCAAGGGCTGCGTGCCGACTCCAATCTCGAAACCCGTATTCCGCACCTTCCCGATGTTCACGAGCACCGTTCCGCCGCCGTTCACCGACATCGGCAACGTGAAGGGGATGAGCGCGTCGGTCCGGGTCTTCCGATACGCCGTGAGCTCGAGTGTGACGGCCTGACCGAAGAGATCGGCGTCGAGCCCGCCCTCGAATTCGTCGGAGCGCTCCGGCTTCAGCTGGTCATTGCCGACGGAGGAGAGCTGGTGCGCTTCAACGGTCTGACCACCCAGTTGTCGCGGGGTCGTCGTATAGAGCCGCAGTCGGTCGGCCGGACCGGGCTGCACGCCAGCCTGCCCGTAGGCGGCGCGGAGCCGAAGCGTGCTGAAGAGTCCCTTGAAGGGGAAGAACGGCTCGTCGGAGAGCAGATAGGAGAGCGAGACCTTGGGAAATCCGGCCAACGACTGTTTCGAGCCGTACGTGTCCGCGCCATCGAGCCGGAGACCGGTCGAGAGATAAAAGCGCCGGTGCTCGATCATCGGCTCGATGTACCAGCCGAACGTCGTAATTTCGCTCCGCTGCTCGGTCGCGATGATCGTGCGCGCTCCGGTCAAGTCCGATGCGCCAGGCGAGAGATCGGATCCGGTCGCCAAGACATCATGCGTACGGGTGCGCGTGAAGTTGCCGCCGAACGCGGTGCGGAGGCGAAGGCCGCGCATCAGCGGGGCGACGGCGATGGCCCCGAGATTGCCGGTCGTGACGAGGGAACTGCCGGTGCCGCTATTAAAGAACCCGGTACCTTCAACGTCCTGGATGTCTCCGGAATAGATCGCGTCACCCGCACTCCGCCGAGGTTGCGTCATTTCGTCGCGCCGGCTAATCGCGTTGATCCCTAGATCGGCGGTGGTGGTCAACCATCCGAGCGGCCGCCAATTCACATGCGCCGCATCCGTGACATTGAGGGCGTCGGCCGTCGTGCGCGTGTACATGTCGGTGAGCAAGCGTGCACGCGGCTCCACTACCCCTCCCGCGCCGCTTCCCGAGTAGTAGAGGTTGCCCACCGTATCCGCATACGCTCCCATCAACTCTGCGA